>NZ_JBQTHF010000008.1:0-119250 GCF_052390155.1 Actinokineospora sp.
GGGGGGGGGGCCTCCGCGGGGCCCGGGGCGGTGGGGGGGGGCCGGGCCCCCGCGGCCCTGCCAGTGTCCCATCAGGAGTCCATAGTGACGACGTTCGGCGCGATCGCCCGACACGGGGGCGGCTGGCTGCCAGTGATCGGCGTCGCCGCGCTCGCGGGAACCGCGGGCACACTGGCCCTGCCGACCGTGCTCGGCCGCGCCGTCGACGCGATCGTGGCCGGTGCCGACAGCGGCGGCTGGCTCGTCGCGGCGGCCTGCCTGATCCTGCTCGGCATCCTCTGCGACCTGGTCGACACGTTCGCGGGCACGGCCTGCGTCGCGGCCACCACCGCGTGGCTGCGGACCAAAGTCATCCGCCATGTGCTCGCGATCGGCGCCCAGGGCGCGCGCCGGTTCGACACCGGCGACCTGGTGAGCCGGGTCTCGGGCAACGCGGTCGAGGCCGCGAACGCCGGACCCAGCGCGGTGACCATCGGCACCGCCCTGCTCCCGCCCGTCGGCAGCCTCGTGCTGCTCGGCTACATCGATGTCTGGCTCGCGGTCGCGTTCCTCGCCGGGCTCCTGCTCGTCGCGTTGGTGCTGCGGGCTTTCACCCGGCAGACGGCCGAGGTCGTCTCCGCCTACCAGCGGACCCAGGGCCGCATCGCCACCCGGCTCACCGAGTCGCTCGCGGGCGCCCGGACGATCGCCGCCGCGGGCACCCTCGACCTGGAGCGGCACCGGGTCCTCGAACCCCTGCCCGACCTGCGCGCCCAGGGCGAGCGGACCTGGCGGGTGCTCTCGCGCACCGTGGCCCAGGCCGCCGTGGTCGGACCGCTGGTGCTGGTCGCGGTGCTGACCGCGGGCGGGCTCGCCCTGCTCGACGGCCGGATCAGCGCGGGCGAGCTGTTCGCGGCGAGCCAGTACGCGGTGATCGGCGCCGGGCTCGGCGGCCTGACCGGCGTGTTCGGCAGGCTGGCCAGGGCGCGCGCCGGTGTCCAGCGGACCGGGGAGGTGCTCGCGGTCGAGCCGGTCGGCTACGGCGTGCGCGCGCTGCCCGCCGGTCCGGGCTGCCTGGAGCTGCGCGGGGTCACCGTGCGCGCGGGCGACGTCGTGCTGCTCGACGGCGTCGACCTGACCGTGCCCGGCGGCGCCGCGGTCGCGGTCGTCGGCCGCTCCGGCGCGGGCAAGTCGGTGCTCGCCGCGCTCGCCGCCCGGCTGCGCGAGCCCGACGAGGGGCAGGTGCTGCTCGACGGCGTGCCGCTCGCCGAGCTGAGCCACCGGGACCTGCGCGCGGCCGTGGGCTGCGCGTTCGAGCGGCCGCTGCTGGTCGGTACCACCGTGGCCGACGCGATCGCGCTGGGCCGCGGCCAGGATCGGGTGCGGGACGCGGCCACCGCCACCCACGCGCACGAGTTCGTCAGCAGACTCCCGCTGGGCTACGACACCGCGCTGGCCGAGGCGCCGATGTCCGGCGGCGAGGCGCAGCGGCTCGGCCTGGCCAGGGCCTGGCACGCCGACCGGCTGCTCGTGCTCGACGACGCCACCTCCAGCCTGGACATGGTGACCGAGATGCAGATCAGCCACACCCTCACCGAGGACGGCCCGCGGCGCACCACCCGGCTGATCGTCACCCACCGCGCGGCCACCGCCGCGCGCGCCGATCTCGTCGTCTGGCTGGCCGACGGCCGGGTGCGGGCGGTCGGACCGCACGACCGGCTGTGCGGGGACCCGGCCTACCGGGAGGTGTTCGCGTGAGGCGGGAGATCCGCTACGGGGTCGCCGCGCTGCGCCGCAAGCCGCTGCTCACCCTCGCCGCGTGGTCGCTGCCCGAGGCGCTGCCCGCCGCGATCTCCGGGCTCGCGATCGCCAAGGCCGTGGACGACGGGTTCCTCGCCGGGCGCGCGGACGTCGGACTCGCCTGGCTGGCGGGGTTCATGCTGGCCTCGGTCATCGGCGCGGCCGGGTCCCGGATGGTGTACCGGACGCTGGGCGAGCTGGTGGAGCCGTTCCGCGACGACCTGGTCCGCCGGGTCGTCGGCGACGCGCTGGCGCACGGGGTCGCCGGTCACCGCGACGAGGGCGCCATCGCGCGGCTGACCCGCCAGGTGGAGATCGTGCGGGACACCTACGCCGGGCTGATCGTGGTGCTGCGCGGGTTCGTCGTCACGGTGGTCGGCGTGGTCATCGGCCTGCTGTCGATCGCCCCGGTGATCGTGGTGCTGATCGCGCCGCCGTTCCTGCTCGGCTTCGCCGCGTTCGTCGCCACCCTCGGCATGTCCGCCGCCCGGCAGCGGGCCGCGGTGCTGGCCGACGAGAAGCTGGCGAGCACCGCGGGCGAGGTGCTCGCGGCGGGCCGGGACGTGGTCGCCTGCGGCGCCGAGGAGCACGCCGCCGCCATGGTGGGCGGGCCGATCGCCGAGCAGGCGGCCGCCGAGCGCGCGCTGGCCTGGGTCGCGGCGCTGCGCACCCTCTGCTTCGCCGTCGGCGGCTGGGTTCCCTTGCTGGTACTGCTGTTCGCGGGGCCGTGGCTAGTCGGCCATGGGCTGTCCGCAGGCGCGATCCTGGGCGGCCTGACGTATGTCCTCTTCGGACTCCAGCCCGCGTTCCAGACCCTGATCGCCGGGCTGGGCGGCAGCGGGCTGCGCTTCGTGGTGACCCTGGGCCGCATCCTCGACGTGGCCCCACCGCCCGAGGCCGCCACGCCGCGGGCGGCGACCCCGATGGCGGGCCACGAGCTGACCCTCACGCGCGTGACCTTCGCCTACGGGCCGCACGCCGAGCCGGTGCTGAGCGAACTCGACCTGACCGTGCCCGAGGGCGACCACCTGGCGATCGTCGGGCCAAGCGGCATCGGCAAGTCCACCCTCGCGGGCCTGCTGTGCGGGCTGCTCCGGCCGGACGCGGGCACCGTCCGGTTCGGCGGCGCGCCCGCCGCCGACCTGTCCACAGTGGAGCTTGCCAGGGCCAGAGTGCTGATCCCGCAGGAGGCATACGTCTTCGCGGGGTCCGTCGCGGACAACCTCCGCTACCTGCGCCCGGACGCCACCGCGAAGGAGCTGGACCGCGCGGTGGACGCGGTCGGCACCGAGGCGCTGCTGGCCCGGCTCGGCGGCTACTCGGCCGAGCTGGTCCCCGCCGAGCTGTCCGCCGGGGAGCGCCAGCTCGTCGCGCTGACGCGGGCCTACCTGTCCAGCGCGCGGGTGGTCGTGCTCGACGAGGCCACCTGCCACCTCGACCCGATCGCCGAACGGCGCGCCGAGCTGGCCTTCGCCGACCGGGGCGACACCCTGATCGTGATCGCGCACCGGATCAGCTCCGCCCTGCGGGCGCGGCGCATCCTGGTGCTCAACGGCACCGAGGCGGTCGTCGGCGACAACCTGACGCTGCTCGCGACCTCGCCGCTGTACCGGGACCTGCTCGGCCACTGGCACGTCGGAGTGCGACAGGTCCAGTAGGTCAGCGGCCCCGGCCGGGACGGCGGCCGTGCGGCCTCGACCGGCCCGGGCCGCGGGTGTCGACGGTCCACACGTGGGTGCAGCCGGGACACTGCATCGACACCCGGGTCGCCTGGTTGCTCAGCAGGTACTGCCAGTGGCTGGCGCAGTTGCGCCCGGCAAGGCAGTGCGCGCACGCGCCGCCGTGGTCGCAGTTCGGGCAGGGCAGCCAGGCGCGGCGGCCGATGTCGGCGGTGGGGTCAAGCGGCATCATCGCGCACCTGCCGATCGGGCAGGACACCCGCTCGGACCAGGAGGTCGTAGCTGCGCTGCTGGCCGGGGTCGAGCCCCGCGTAGAGCAGCTCGTAGGCCAGCTCCTCGTCGGCGAGCACGGCGGCCGGGTCCCAGGTGTCGCCGTACGCCTCGACGACGGCGGCGCGCCGCCGCAGTTCGTCGACCGTGAGATCGACGGAGAACTCGAATTCGTTCGGTTCACCGCTCACCGGATCACCCCTTCGCCGCACCCGACCGGAGAAGGTCAGGGTCGGCAACGAGGTCCCGAGATCACAATGACCCAGGTCACGTTCGGCGGGCGAACTTCGTCACTTCGGCGGCGTTGTCAGCGCGCGGTCAGCGAAATTACGGCAAACGGCCCCGACGGTGCCATCGAACGCCTTCGGGGCCGGTCCGCGAGAAACCCTCAGGCGACCTTGGCGCTGAGGATGGTGATGGCCTCGACCGGCACGTCCGACATCCCGGACTTCGTCCCGGTGCGCGCCTTCGCCATCTCGTCCACGACCTCGAAACCCTCGATCACCTTGCCGAACACGGCGTAGCCCCAGCCCCGCGGGGTGGGCGAGGTGTGGTTGAGGAAGTCGTTGTCGGCGACATTGACGAAGAACTGCGCGGACGCCGAGTGCGGGTCCGACGTGCGGGCCATGGCCACGCTGTAGCGCACGTTGAGCAGGCCGTTGGCGGCCTCGTTCTGGATCGGCGACTTGGCGGGCTTCTGCGCCATGTCCGCGGTGAAACCGCCGCCCTGCACCATGAAGCCGGCAATCACCCGGTGGAAGATCGTGTTGTCGTAGTGCCCCGCCTCGACGTACTGCACGAAGTTGTCGACAGTCTGGGGAGCCTTGTCCCGATCGAGTTCGAGCGTGATCGGGCCGTGGCTGGTGGTCAGGGCGACCAGGGTCATTTCCGTCCTCCGAGAACCTGTGGATTGTGGCCACACGGTAGCCGATGCGCCTGCCGCGGACCGGCCGCGGCGCTCACGGGGTCCAGTCGGGTGCGCGGGTCGGGCGGTCGGGCTCGGCCTTGGCGAAGAACAGTCCATCGCCGAGGTGTTCCCGCAGTCGCCGCTCGACCGCCGCGTACCCGGGAGTGCGCCACGCTATCGGATCGATGCCCAGCGACACCAGAGTCCCGCCGTCGACCGCGACCGCGAGCCCGTCGGGCACCGCCGCGAACCGGTCTCGGCCGACGAGGTCGCGGTAGCGGCGGCCGAAGAAGTTCGACCAGAACAGGCCCGGCAGAAAGCGCCCGAAGTCGCGACCGACCGCCTCGACGCGCGGCCCGTCACTCATCGCCTTCGCCCAGTACTCGCCGGGATGGCAGGCGCAGCCCCACGCGGGCGACAGCGCGCACAGCCGCTCGAACGCCTCGGCCAGCCAGGCGGGCGCGGGCCGCCGCTCGACGGTGGGCCTGCGGACCTGCACGGCGATGCCGTTGCCCAGCAGTCGCCGGGCACCCATCGGGGACAGCACCAGGTCGTCGAGGGAGACGACGACGACGAGTTCGGGTCCGGCACCGCGCAGCTCCGCGGACCCGGACACCCGCTCCAGCGGCGGCGTGCCGTGCGCCTCGACCAGTTCGCGGTATGTCTCGCCGCGCTCCCCCACCGCGTCGAACACCGCGCCGCGCAGCGCACCCGGCCGCGCCACCTCGATCGGCCGCTGGTCGCGCGGGCCCCGCCACAGCCGCAGCTTCGCCGACCACCTCGGGGCCAGTTCGCCCAGCAGGTCCTGCAGGGCGTCGAGCTCTTGGCCACCGAGGCGGCGGTCGAACACGACCTCGCCGTCGAGGTCGTGCTCGCCGAAGTCCGGGGTCATAGTGGACTGATTATCACCTGGCCGGATCTGATCCAGTTCACCAGTTCCCCGGACGCGGGCAGTCTGGCGTTGGTGAAGATCTCCAGCGGCACGCCCTGCCCCCTGGCGTAGGTGACCAGATCGCGTAGCTGCGGGGTCACCGACAGCTCCTGCACCGCCTTGACCTCGACCACGGTGCCGCGCGCGGCGATCGTGGCCGCCGGGTTGAAGTCCGGTATCCGGTAGCCACCCGTCCCGGAGCCCGGCACGGTCACCCGACCGGTGCCGACGTTGCGGGCGACACCGATCCGCGCGGCCACACTCTGTTCGGCGGCGACGCCGGACCTGGCCAACGCGGCACCGGTCTGCGAGCCGGTTCTGGTGGTGACCGCCGCGGCCGCCTGGGGCGCCCTGGCCAGCGCGGACGTGCCCAGCGAACCGACGACGGACACGCCGTTGTCGATCAGGTCCGCGGTCGGTTTGCTCACCCCGGTGGCCTGGATGGCCCTACTGGTCAGCGAACTCTCGTCCTCGCCGGAGATGAGTTGGCGCAGTCCGGTGGCGGCGACGTCCGCGCCGTGCACGAAGACGACCGCGCCCGCGACGGCGCCGACCCCGGTCCACGAGGTGGCCGCGCCGCCCGCCGCGCCCGCCGCCGACTCCAGCACGCCGCCGACCAGCTTGAGCCCGCCCACCACGCGGTTCCACGTACTGGTGCCGTCCGGGTCGGTCAGGCGCACCGGGTTGTTGGACGCGTAGCTGTAGGCGGCCAGGTTGAACGGCTGGAACACGCCGTCGTTGGGGGCGCCGTCGAGGTAGCCGTCCAGGATCGGGTCCGGGCTCTGCCAGAGGTTGTTCCTCGGGTCGTAGTACCGGGCGCCGAAGTAGTAGAGGCCGGTCTCCTCGTCGAGTTCCTTGCCGCTGAACTGATAGGGCACCGGCGTGGGCTGCGCCGGGTGTTCGTCGACCCAACTCTCCCCGAAGGCGAAGTACTCCAGGTGCTCGGTGAGGGCGGCGTGCTCGTCGGTCACGTAACTGGACGAGCCTAGGTGGTCCGCGTGGAAGAAGAAGACGTGGTTCTCGTAGGCGGGCAGCGGTTTCACGATCTTCGTCGCCAGCCGGGTCGCGCCGACGAACACGTGCTTGAACGAGGTGCCGTTGCGATCGCTGAAGTGCTGGTTCGGGTAGATGTGCTTCGGCCCCGCGTCCTTGACCACCCGGTTGCCGTCGGCGTCGTAGAAGTACCGCACCGTCGGCGCCTGACCGGGGGTCGTGCACGTGCTCGGGTTCTGCGGCACGGTGTCGTTGCGGTTGTGGTCCTGGTTGCAGGCCAGCCGGTTCTCCTCGTCCCACACCAGTTGCCTGCGCTTGCCCGGCGGCGCGGAGGTGACCTGGTCGATGAGGTTGCCGTTGGCGTCGTACCGCTGGGTGAGCGGGCCGACCGTGCTCGGCGCGTGCGGTCTCCCGCTCGCGTAGCCGTAGGAGTAGTTGTAGGTGGTGCGCTTCTGCACCTGGGCGTTCCCGCCAGGAGCCGCCGCCGAGGTGTTCACTGTGGACGGTGCGGTGGCCGTGCTCGCCAGCGGTGCCTCTTCCGGCAGCAGGGATTCCTCCACCGGCAGCACCGAGTCCTCCGCGAGCGGCAAGGGCTCGTCGACCGGTGCGGGCGCCACGAGGTCTTCCAGTGGCAGCACGGGCACGTCGAGCGGGACCGCCACCGGCGTGTCCGTGCTCGCCGCCTGCATCGACGCCGTACCGGACGAATTGACCACGACCTCGTGGCGCTGGTTCTTGACCGTGGTGTTGTGGATCGTGTCGTAGGCCAGATCCAACTGGTAGCGGTCGAGTTTGTTGTCCTTGTTGCGGTATTCGCCCGCGGCCGAGGTGAGCCGGTAGATGTCGTCGTAGGTATAGGTCTGGGTACTCGGCCCGCCGATGGGCTTGCCGTGCGGGAGTGCGATGTCGTTGCGCAGCCGGGTGATGTTGCCGACGTTGTCGTAGGTGTAGCTGATGTTCTGGAACTGGTGTCCGTCGGGCAGCCGGGACTTCAGCGTCGCGAGCTGGCGGTCGGCCGCGTCGTAGGCGTAGGTGGTCCGCACGCCGGTGCCGGTGTCCATCAGCAGCCGCTGCTCGAACTTGTCGTAGTCCATCCGGGCCAGGTAGGTGTAGCCGAACTCGCCCTTGACGCCCGCGGCGGAGGTCACCAGGCCGCCGGAGTCGTAGCCGTAGGTGAGCAGTTCCCCGTCGGGGTAGGTCATCTGCAGCACCCGGTTGAACGCGTCGTACCGGTAGGACGTGGTGTAGGTCCGCGCCGGTCCCGCCAGCACGTCGACGGTCCGGGTCTCCCTGGTCAGTTCGCCCAGCGGGCCGTAGGCGCGGCTGACCGCGCCCGCACCGTCGTCCACAGTGGACACCCGGTTGGCGGTGTTGTCGGCGGCACCGGGAGCGCCGTAGGTATAGGTGACGTTGTTGGCCGGGAACACCGGGTAGCGGATCGCCGCCAGCCGGTTGAACTGGTAGTCGTACTCGATCGCCTGGCCCGCGGCCCGCAGCTTCGAGGTGATCTTGGCGGTGACGTTGCCCGCCAGGTCGTAACGGCTCTCCGTGCGACCCGAATCCTGACTGTCCACAATGGTGCGTCGACCGAAGTTGTCGTAGGCCGAGGTCGTGGTGTTGTTCCGGTCGTCGACCACCGAGGTGATCTGGCTCAGCGGGTCGTAGCCGTAGCTGGTCCAGATGACCGGCTGGCCGCCCGCCGGGTTGAACTCCTTGACCGACGTGGTCAGCTTGCGCACGTCGGCGTAGGTGCGGCGCTGCTTGCCGTTCGCGTCCGTGACCACGCTCTCGAACCGGGTGGCGCCTGCGCGGTCCGGGCCGAATCCGAAGGCGACGGTGGACGCCGTGCCGTCCGGGATCTCGGTGCGGGTGGTGCGGTCGAGGACGTCGTAGGCCAGCCGAGTGGGCCGGACCGGGTCGACGGCGGTGTTGAAGGCGGTATTGGCGCCGCCCTTCGGTTCGGTGCTCGGATAGAACTGCTCGACGGTGCGGCCGACGAAGTCGAACACCGTGCGCCCGGACACCGTCATCACCGCCTGCGGGTCCGCCCCCGCGACGGTGGCCACGGTGGCGTCCTTTTTGGTCTGCAGCGTCCGCTTGAGACCGTCGGCGAACAGCACGGTGTCGATGGTGTCGCCGCGCACCTCGGTGGCGGTCCGGTCGACGTGCCTGGTCACCGCGTAGGGCACGGTGGCCTCGGGGTGGTACTCGAAGTCGATCGTCAGCCGGTTCTCGGCCGCCTCGTACGGGCCGGTGACCGAGTCGAGTCTGCCCACGGTGTCGTAGGCCATCCGCAGGCGTTGGCCGTTCTGGTCCGTGGTCGTGTCGGGCAGGCCGTACTTG
This sequence comes from Actinokineospora sp., assembly GCF_052390155.1. Classification (NCBI taxonomy): domain Bacteria; kingdom Bacillati; phylum Actinomycetota; class Actinomycetes; order Pseudonocardiales; family Pseudonocardiaceae; genus Actinokineospora; species Actinokineospora sp. The sequence goes on from NZ_JBQTHF010000008.1 coordinate 8,903, forward strand.
AGGTTGTGCGTCTCGGTCGAGCGGTAGCCGAAACTGTCCACTATGGACTCGATGTGCACGCCGACGACGGTGTCGTAGCCGTAGGTCAGCCGATAGCGCTGACCGGTCTTGTTGGCGGGGCCGGTGGCGGCCGAGAGGTTGCCGTCGTCGAAGTAGGACAGGTCGGTCACCGCGGTGGCGCCATCGGCCAGGATCTCCCGCGCCTGCACGATGTTCGCCGACACGCAGTCCACCGTGGACTCACGATGCCGCCGGACGGTGCCGGTGCCGAACACCTGGACGAAGTTCGCGATGCCGACGATGTGCCGGTCGCGGCAGACCGGGTCGGCCGAGGAGTACCGCATGCGGGTCTCCAGGTCGTCGCCCGGTCCGTCGTCGGCGGCGTCCAGCGACCTGGTCAGGTTGCCGAACTCGTCGTAGTCCATCTCGACGTGGGTCGACTTGCCCGCCACCGCCTGGCCCTCGAAGAAGCGGCGGTCCGTGCGCGTCGGCGCCGGGAACACCGTGGCCGTGGTGCTGGCCGCGTCGGCGGCGGCACCGGTCGCGGTGTCGCGCAACTGGTAGGCGTTCACCGTCTCCAAGAACGGCCTGCCCGCGCCGTCGGCCATCAGCGTGCGCGTGACGAGCCCGCGCGTGTAGTAGCTGTCGGTGCGGTAGTCGCTGGTCGTGCTCCGATAGACCGCGTCGCCCGCGCCTGCGTCGCGCTGCTCGGTGACGACCCGGCCGTATCCGAAGAAGTCCCGCTCCAGCCGGTTGTACGTGCCGTTCTCGTAGCGGAACGTGGAACGCTGCACATCCTGGCCGTCGCCAGGGTGGCCGTCGAACACCGTCGACCGCGAGAGCACCCAGCGCGACTGCGGCGAGTCGTAGGTGTTGCCGTCGCGGGCGTAGTCCAACTCGATCCGGGCGCCGAGCGGCCGGGACACCGACCGCAGCAGGTTGGTGCGGCCGGTCTTGTTCTCCGCCACCACCAACTCGTCGTCCCGAGTGGACCGGACGTGGTCGACATAGCCGTCGCCGTTGACATCGCGCAGCGCGACCTCCGTGCGGCCGATGCCGGTAGAGACGTCGACCCCGGGGTTGAACACGATGCAGCCGAACAGGAAGCAGAACCCGAAGGTGAAGTACACCCCGCCGCCGAGCGAGGCGTTGACGTCGGAGTTGATCCCGCCGAGGCTGCCGCCGAACGGGGTGGGCGGGGCGAATCCGTTGCCGGTGTTGATGGCCACGGCGATCGGCGCGGAGCCGTTGGCGAAGACCCGGTCCATCAGGCCGTCGCCGTTCATGTCCATCAGCGACGCGTTGGTCTTGGCCGAGCCGACCGCGGCCGAGACACCGCCCGCGAAACCGTAGAAGTCGGTGTTGAAGCCCAGGTTGACCCCGGCGTTCCTGGTATCGCCCGCATTGACCGGGCCGCCCTGCCACGGCTCGCGGGAGGCGAACGAGTAGCCGAGGTTCAGCGCGGCGTCGCCGTTGTCGAACACCCGGTCCGGCAGCGCGTCGCCGTTGATGTCGATCAGGTCGTAGCCGGTGTCGGAGTCGCCGCCGCCGAGGTTGCCGCCCACGCCCAGCGCGGGCATCTCGACGCCGGACTTGGCTGTGTTGTTGGACTTCCCACCGGTCGGCACGTCCTGGCCGCGCGCGGTCGAACTGGTACGCGCCGGGCTGCCCGCGTTCCCCGAGACACTGTAGGACTGGGAGTCGGCCTCCCGAACGTTGCCGCCGACCGATCCACGGGTGTCGCCGAGACCGCCGACCATGTCCGAGTACTGCACGCCCGCCGAGCCCACGACGTCCGGGAAGCGGTCACCGTTGAGGTCGAGGAAATCGACCTGGCCGGTGCTGGCGCCCTTGGCCACGCTCGCCCCGGCGCCGATCGGGATGCCCGGGATGCTGACGCCGAGGGTGGTCGAGACCTGTTGGGTGCGACCCCGCCGGGACACGGCGGTGGCGCCCGCGAAGTCGATGTCGCGCGCGACATCGATGCTGTCCAGGCCCAGCCTCGAACTCGACGCGGAACCCGCCGCGACCCAGGTGTTCTCATCGCTGCCCGCCCAGCGTCCCGGTGCCGGTGCCGGGGCGAACACGACGATCTTCGGCGGAGTCACCCGCGGATCGCCGGTGAACCCGGGCACGTCGGCCTCGGTCGGCCCCTCGGGGAGCTGGTCGCGGTAGCTCTCGTCCAGCACGAGGTCGCTCTGCGCGATGGGGCTCGTCGCGCGAGCGCGGTTGCCCTGGTAGCCGATGGCCGCCCAGCCCCGGTAGGGCTGCGCGAACGCGCCCTGCTCGACCGAGGCGTGCAGCGCGCTGGGCGCCGCGGCGAAGGTGGTGCCGTCCGTGCTCACCGACACCGACTGCGCGGTCAGCCTGCCCAGCAGCGTGGTGTCCACAGTGGAGAAGTCGAAGAACAGCTCGTCGCCCGCCTCGACGCCCACGGTCGTGCGCAGCGCCGAGGGCGTGGGCACCTGGCCGTCCACGATGTCGATCACCCGCTTGGCCAGCAGCGCGCCGCGCTTCTTGACCGTGAACACGACCTTGGTGGTCGGCGTCTGGCCGGCGAAGTTGACCGCCAGGGTCGGCTCGACGACGAGCTGCCCGGTCTGGGTCGCCGTGTGGAACCCTTGCGGCGCAACCAAAGTGTTCGCCGGGTAGAGGTCGAGGTCATACGGCGGACTGATGGTCAGCGTCGGGTCGCCGTTCTCGTCGGTGACCGCGTCGACGCCCTCGGCCGCGGTGTAGTGCGCGCGCGGCACCCAACTCAGCGCGCCGACATCGATCGGCGAGTCGACCCGCAGCCGCCAGGACAGCACGTCGTTGGCCGTGACCGGAATGTCGAGTTCGATCGGCGCGCTGCCCGCCGCGCCGCCAGGCAGCGTCCTGGTGAACACCTCCGCACCGTTGCGGGTGATCACCACGGTGACGTCGTCACTGGTCGGACCGGTCTTCACCGCGTCCCCGGACAGGTGCAGGGTGCCCGTCAGCGGGACGGTCACCAGCGACGGCCTGCCGCCGAGGGTGAAGTCGCGCGCCGCGCGGTAGCGGTAGTGATCCAGGCCGTTGACGTCGGTACCCGCCGGGACGCCGACGTAGTTGACGTCGGGATCCCAGGCGACCTGGTCGTAGTTGCCGTCGAGCACCGACTGGACCCGGAAGTACAGCGCGTCACCGCGCCGGACCTGGACCGCGGCCACCCCGGTCGGCGCGAACTCGACGTAGTCCGCCGGGCCGATCCGCTGCGCCCACAGCTCGTCGTCACCGCGCTGGATCGCCACCCGGACGCCGTCCGCGGCCAGGTACTGGGCCCGCTCCGGGCTGGTGTCCTGCACCAGCCGGACCCGGCCGTCGACCCGTACGGTCCCGTCGTAGGGCGCGACCCAGCGCCGCACGCTGTCCAGCAGCGGGAAAGCGTCGACCTGACGCTCGAACTCGGCGGTCTGGTCGCCGACGATGGTGCCCGATGCGGTACCCGCGCCGACCGGGACCGGGGTGTCGGCGCTGTTGGCGGTGTAGGCGGGATTGCCGTTGGCATCGAGGTAGCCGAAGAGCACGCCGCCGTTGTTGACCAGGTCGGTGATGCCGTCGCCGTTGACGTCGGAGAAGTAGCGGTCGGACACGGTCGTGGTGGACACGTAGTCCAACTGGGCGGCGACACCGAAATACGACTCGATGCCCACGGTGCCCGAGCGGGTGCTCTCGGAGGAGATGGCGGGCAGGTTGGTCAGCCGGACCGGGGTGTCGGCGAAGCGGGTCGGCCCGTCCGGCCCGGACAGGTTGGCGCGGTAGAAGATGCCGCCGCCGGAGCGGAACACCTTGTCCGGCAGGTTGTCGCCGTTGACGTCGGCCAACGCGAGCAGGCCGTCCGACGAGCCCGCGTTGAAGCCCACCTTGAGCCCGGCGGAGTTCGACTTGCGTGGCGCGGTCGGGTTGTAACCGACGTAGAGGTGCCCGCCCGCGCCCTTGGACGTGTTGGCCGACAGCGCGCCCGCCTCACCGTTACCGCGCAGCCCGACCCCGAGATCGTCACCTGGCACGGACCAGCCGGTCGACGAGCCGAACGCCTGGTAGCCGCCGGAGGCGTCGCGGATGTCGTCGAAGTAGTCGAAGGTGTGGGTGTTGAACAGGTTGCCGTCCTCGCCGAACTGCGAGACCGAGCCCAGCAGCGTCTTGAGGAACGCGCCCGTGCGGTAGTTCAGCTCGTAGGCACGCACGAGTTGGTCGCCGAGCTTGACCTCGACCCGGCGCAACAGGTCGGCGGTGACCCGCTTGAACCCGCCGCGGGCGTCGATCAGCACATCGGCGCGACGGGGTTCGCCACGCTCGCGGTCGCGGATGAACGTGACCGAGTACGGGCCCTCGGTGGTGCCGTGGCCGGTGTAGGTGATCCGCCGCAGGTACAGGTTGCGCCCCGGCGCGGAGGCGTTCCGCACGCCGCCGTCGTCGACCCGGACGCTGTGGTAGCGCATGAAGTTGTCGTTGGTGTCGCGCAGTTCGCGCAGCGACCAGGTGGCGATGTTGCCCCGGTCGTCGGTGAGCGTGGCGTTCGGCTGTGGGCCGGTGTCCGGCGCGCCGCCGAAGAACATCCGGCTGCCGCTCTTGTCGGTGACCTCCCACCAGTAGTTCGCCGGGGTGTCGCCGTGCCGAACGATCCGGCGGAACTGGCCCTCGACGCGGGTGTGGAACACCTTCTCCGCCGTGCGGGCCAGCAACTCGGTGCGGTGCGCGACCGGGGTCAACTGCTCCCCGTTGAGCAGGTAGGTCTCGGTCTCCAGGCCGCCGTGGTAGCGCGGGACGCCCCAGCGGGTGTCGATCGTGATCACCGGGACCGGCAGGTCCCAGCCCACCCCGGTCCAGCCGTTGCCGCCCGCGGAGTTGTACTGGACCGCGACCTGTGGCGCGACCTTGGCCCGCCCGGGTGGCACCTCCAGCGGGTAGGTCAGCCGGGCGTCGCCCTGGTTGTTCGCCCCGGGCGCCTCGATCAGGTTGACCGCGGCGCCGGGATCGGCCGCCTTGATGTCCTTGATCAGGTTCGGGTTGAACGACGCGCCCTCGGGGTGCTCCGGCGCGGTGACCGCACCGTCCGCCGTCCCGGCCGCCGCCGTCGCGGGGACGCCGGGCCCCGCCGCGGGCCCCAGCCCGCCCGCGATCATGGCCAGGACGACGGCCAGCACCACCCCGGTGCGTCGAACATGGGACCTGCGACTGCCTGGGCGACCCCAAGACACCATGACGCGACCCTTCCTCACCGGATGGACTGCCGGACTGTGCGTCGCGGGCGGAGCGCCGAGGGTTACTGATAATTTTGCGTGACCGGACTCCGTTACCCGCCGCGACGGGCACCCGTCTCCGTCGGGTCGCCGAGTCCGAGTCGCGATCGATCGGCGGGTGTGGTTGACTGGACTCGGTCGTTGGTTTTGTGTCCGTGTTCATCCACGCTCGCGAAACGATGTTGCGGGCGCGTGAGTTTTCCTCCAGGTTCGGTCGGAGAGGTTCCCGCCGCAGACAGGCCCGGCACGTCGCATCGGCGACGTTCCGCCAGCGTCGTTAGAGGAAAACAGATAATGGCTCAGGGCATCGTGAAGTGGTTCAACGCCGAAAAGGGTTTCGGTTTCATCCAGCCGGAGGACGGCAGCGCCGACGTGTTCGTGCACTACTCGGAGATCCAGGGTGGCGGCTTCAAGTCGCTTGAGGAGAACCAGCGCGTGCAGTTCGACGTGGGTCAGGGCCAGAAGGGCCCGCAGGCCACCGGCGTCACCGTCATCTGATCCGGCCAACCCGGAACGGTTGAGCACCAACCAGCGGGCCCACTCCCCCGGGAGTGGGCCCGCTGGTCTGTGTCAGGCTCCCCGGGCAGCCGACGACAGGGAGCCAGCGCGATGCGAAAGATCTTCTCGTTCATCGGGACGACCCTCGACGGGTACTACGAGGGCCCGAACCAGGAGTTCGACTGGCCGGTCGTCGACGCCGAGTTCGCCGCGTTCAGCGTCGAGCAGCTCGACGAGGTCGACACGATCGTGATGGGGCGAGTCACTTATCAGGGGATGGCGGCCTACTGGCCGACGCCCGAGGCGATCGCCGACGACCCGGCGACCGCGACGAGGATGAACGACACCGCCAAGATCGTCGTCTCACGGACCCTGGACAAGGCCGACTGGACCAACACCCGCATCGTCACCGACGACGTCGCGGGCGAGCTGACCGCGCTCAAGCGGCGGCCGGGCAAGGACATCGCGGTCTTCGGCAGCTCCGACCTGACGGCGGGCCTCATCCACCTGGGACTGGTCGACGAGGTGCGGATCATGGTGAACCCGATCGTGCTGGGCGCGGGCAAGTCGCTGTTCCACACCTCGGACACCAGGATCAGCCTGACCCTGTTGCAGGTCCGGCACTTCAGCTCCGGCAACGTCCTGCTGTACTACCGGCCCGAGACTCCCCAGGGCAGCCCGACAGCGTGATGATCACCCACGGCGGCCGCCGTACCAGCCCGCCCCTGGCGGGGGACGATCCGGCACCCCGGCCCGGGCACCCATCCGGGGTGCCCGGCGCATTGTACGCTGTGCCAACGTTTTCGACGGGTCCCGCAGCCACGCGGGACCCATCCTCGACCGGAGGGAAGTCGAAATCGTGTCGATGACTCGGAAACTGCTGGCCGCGCTCGCAGGCGCCGCACTCGCGTTCGGCGCATTGACCAGCCCGGCGACAGCCACGGAGGCCAAGGGCGCCGACTTCTCGGTGCAGGGCTCGTGGGCATGCACCATTCCGACGGGCAAGACCTACACGCGGGCGCAGAACAACTACAACGTCTGTGCCCCGTTCGGCTGGGCGCACTCCTTCTACGTCGAGACTCCCTACAGTGGCCTGTCGGCGTGCCTCATCCCGTCCGGGTTCACCTACTCCAGAGCCCAGAACAACTACAACCTCTGCGCGCCGAGCGGCTGGGCGCACTCCTACGTCCTCCAAGTCCCCAGAAGCGGACTGTGGGTGTGTTTCGTTCCGGCCGGATTCTCCGCCTCGCGCACGCAGCGCAACTACAACGTGTGTGCTCCCAACGGGTGGGCGGACTCCTACCTGCTGGTCTGAACGGCCGAACGCCCGGCGCTGGTCCGATCGGACGAGCGCCGGGCGTTCCCATCTTTCCGGCCGGGAATTGTTTACACGCCGATGAAGGACATTGTTGACATTCGTCCGCCGGGCGGGTTGCCTACAGGATGTCGGATGCGCACCGCCACCTGCACGGCTCAGCCCCTTGCCCAGCTCATTCCCAGGCATGTCAAGGAGTTCGGATGCGGATTCGGCTCGGCCTCGTCCTCGTCGCGGTGGCCGCGATGGCGACCACCCTGATCACCCCGGCGCACGCCTTCGCGGGTGCGTTCTTCCCCACCCAGAGCGCGGGCAACCGCGGTACCGACGTGCTCGCCATGCAGTATCTGCTGCAGCACCACGGCAGGCAGGTCACCGCGGACGGGATCTTCGGCTCCGGCTCCGCCGCCGCGGTGCGCGACTTCCAGCAGGCCAAGGGATTGGCCGCGGACGGGGTGGTCGGTCCGGGCACCTGGGGCGCGCTGGTCGTGACGATCTCCCAGGGCGCGAGCGGCCCCGCGGTCCGCGCGCTGCAGGTCGAGCTGAATGCCAAGCGCCGCACCAGTTCCGCGGTGACAGGCACGTTCGACTCCGGCACCCGCAGCGCGGTGATCGCCTTCCAGCAGCACGCCGGGATCGGCGCCGACGGCATCGTCGGGCCGACAACGTGGCGCAATCTGCTGTGGCACTACGACTATCCAGACTTCGCCGCGGGGCTGTGCGACCAGAACCCCGACGGCAACGGCACCGCGGGCAACTGGGGCACCGCCGCGGCCGTCGGCCAGGTGGAGGCCGCGGCCCGGCAGTACGCGAGCACCGGGAACGGGCGGATTCCGTTGGGGGACATCGGGTTCGAGCACGGCGGCGACATCCCCGGGCACGGCAGCCACGAGGTGGGCCTCGACGTCGACCTCTGGCCCATTCGGACCGACAGCGCCCAGTGCACCGCGAGCCGGATCACCTGGCAGTCCTCGACCTACGACCGCGCCGCCACCCGGGCGCTCGTGCAGGCGATCCGCTCGACCGCCCCCGGGCACGTCAAGCTGGTCTTCTTCAATGACCCCGTGCTCATCAGCGAGGGGTTGACCACGCAATATCCCAACCACGACAACCACTTGCACGTGCGGTACTGCGAGAACGTGCACCCGAACAGCCTCTACGACTGCTGACACCGGTCCCCACCGAGGAGCTGATCGTGCGTTCATCCCCCTTTGACGACGGCAAAGCCCGTCGAATGACCCGCAGAACGTTCGTCGGCGCGGTCGCGGCAGCCGCAGGCACCGCCGCCCTCGCCTCCCCCGCGCTCGCCGCGCCGGGCAGACCGACACTGGATCGGGCTGTCGGTGTCATCGGCGGGCCGAGAGTCCTTGCCCTGGTAGGCCGAACCTGGGTGCTGGTCGACGAGAACGGCGCCGTCACCCCGACCCGCGGTCTCGGCAACGCCGTCGTCGTCGACGTGACCTCCGGGCCCGCGGGCCATGTGGCGGTCGGGTCGATAACCGTTGGCGCGGAATCGATAGCCGCCGTGTGGGAGTCCGCGGACGGCGTGTCCTGGCGGGAGGCGACGAGGCTCACCGGGGTGGACGCGGAGTTCACCACGGTCGGCGCGGGCCCCACGTCGGTGCTGGCCCTCGGCGCGCTGCTGACCACCGAACGCTCGCCCAGCAGGCGGATCGTGGCCCGGCGGATGCCGCGGGGCTGGGTCACCGTGCCCGTGCGCGGTCTGGAGTGGACAGACGAGCTGGCGGCCACCGCCGTCGCGGGCACCGCGGGCGGCTGGACGGCCGCCGCCGTGGACGCGTCGGGCAGCGTGCTGGCCAACTCGCGCGACGGGGTCACCTGGTCGACGTCCCCGATCGAGGCGCGGCTCACCGAGGTCGCCGTCAAGTCCCTGAGCTACGAGGGCGACCACCGCGTCCGGTGGATCGGCAACGGCATGGGCGGCTCGGCCCCGCTCGCGGGCGTCCTCGGCGCGGGCCGCACCACGGTGGCGGTCCCGGAGCACTCACACGCCGTCGGCGTGGTCCCCGCGGCCCGCCCGATCCGATCCTTCTGGCTGGCCGACGGCCGCCTCGTCGCATCGACCGGCTGAGGAGGCCACCAGTGATCACCTTCAGCAGCATCGACGGCACGCCGGTCTACTACTGGCGGTCCAACCGGGGCAACACCACGCCGCGCAACTGGCAGTGCACCCAGGCGTTCTACGACAAGCTCGTGCTCTGGGTCCGCGACCTGCGCTCGCTGTCGTCGGCCGCGGGCTACGGCAGCGTGACCTACCTGGTGTCGGCGGGTTTCTACGTCAACAAGCCGGGCGAGCACGGCGCCGGGACGGCGATGGACCTGGACTACGTGCGGTGGTCCGGCGGCCAGGTCAGCGCACCGCTGGACGGCCACCACGCCTCGGGCACGCAGTCGACCCGGCGTCGCTATCTTGCCGTCGACGCGGTGTGCCGCCGCCGCTTCCGCTACGTCCTCGACGGCTGGTACAACTCGGCCCACGCCGACCACATCCACGCCGATTTCGGTGGCCTGCCGACGATCTGCGTCAAGGGCTCGTCCAGCGACGCGAAGTTCGTCCAGGCCATGTGCAACAACTTCATGAACTCCGGCCTCGCGGTCGACGGCGTCTGGGGCAGCCTGACGCAGTCGGCGTTCAACACCGCGAAGTCGCGCCTCGGCGTCACCGGCGACCCGCACACCAGCAGCAGCGTCTGGATGGGCATGCTCAGCGGCGTGGCCGCGGACGGCTTCGCCAACCGGGCCTTCTAGCCGGGACACCGAAGCTGAACAAAAGGTGAACGGAAGGTTGCCATCGGCGGCATTCCGGTGTTGGATCTGGCGATGGTTCACCTGGATCGTCGTTCCGTCATGCGCGGCGCGGTCGCGGGAGCACTGCTGGGCGGCCCGTTCGCGGGCTTCGTGAGCCGTGCCGCCGCCGACCCCGCCGCGGCCACCGCGCCCCGCGCCCTCGGCCCCGTCCCCGACCTGCGGGACGGGGCCGTGCGGCTGTGGCTGCCCCCGGGCTTCCAGTACCGGTCCTTTCACGACACCGAGTTCCCCGTGGTGCTCGACGACGGGACCGCGCTGCCCGGCAGACACGACGGCATGGGCGCGTTCCGGGCCCGCAACGGCAACTACGTCCTGGTCCGCAACCACGAGGTGAACAACGCCGGACCGGCGTTCGGCGACGCCGCCAAGGCCTACGACCCGCGGGCCCAGGGCGGCACCACGACAGTCGAGGTGACGCCGTTCGGCGAAGTCGTGCGCTCCCACACCAGCCTCAACGGCACCCAGATGAACTGCTCGGGCGGCGAGATGCCTTGGGGGAGCTGGATCAGCTGCGAGGAGACGGTCAACGGCCCGGACGTCGCCCCCGACTTCACCGGCTCGCCGAACCTCACGCTGACCCAGCGGCACGGGTTCGTCTTCGAGGTGCCCGTGCGCGGCGAGTCCGACCGGGAGCCGATCACCGCGGCGGGCCGGTTCGCCCACGAGTCCGTCGCGTTCGACCCGAGGGGCGGCCACCTCTACCTCACCGAGGACAACTTCGGCTACCCGTCGGGCTTCTACCGCTACACCCCGCGCCACAATCCGATGCACACCGGCAGCCTCGACAACCGCGGGCGGCTGCAGATGCTCGCCGTGCGCGGCGTGCCGAACGCGAACCTCGCCGCCGAGCAGCGCGCCCACGCCACCTACCGCGTGCGGTGGGTGGACATCGACGACCCCGCGCCGACGTTCCCCTACACGCCGGGCCAGACCGCGCCGACCACCAACGACCAGGCGCTCAACCATGTCGGCAACCAGGGCAGGGCGCAGGGCGCGGCGTACTTCTCCCGGCTGGAGGGCTCGGCCTACGACGACGGCGTGGTGTACTTCTGCGCCACCCAGGGCGGCGGTCCCGCCGAGGCCGGGCTCGGGCCGATCGCGAACGGCTACGGCAACGGCTCCGGCCAGATCTGGGCGTACCACATCCGCAGTGCGACGCTGCGGCTCGTGTACCAGTCGCCGGGTCCTGATGTGCTCGACTTCCCGGACAACGTCACCACCAGCCCGCGCGGCACGCTCGTCGTGTGCGAGGACAACACCAACAACAACTACCTGCGTGGCCTGAGCCGGGGCGGCAGGCTGTTCGACATCGCCCTCAATCGGCTGGTGAGCAGCACCGGCACACCGCGCTTCGACGACGAGTTCGCGGGGTCGACGTTCAGCCCCGACGGGCACACCCTGTTCGTCAACATCCAGGCGAGCCGGGGCATGTCGTTCGCCATCTGGGGGCCGTGGCGCAAGATCGGCGTGTAGCCGACCCGGCCGCGGTTATCCGAACGGGCGGGATCCGTTGCCTTGGCGGGCACTGTGCGGTCGGGCCGGTCCCCCCGGGCCGCGCCCGGTGCTCTACTCGACGCCATGGCGCGCACCGACGATTCGACCGCTGTCCCGACCGGAACCGCACCGCGACGCGACTCCTCGGTCCTGAACCGCACCGCCGGGCTGGCGGGCGTGCTGCTGATGGCGTCCGCGATCGCGACACTGGGCACGCCCGCGCCCGCGCGGTCGACCGGGCCGGACGCCTCGGTGCAGGCCATCGTCGACGCACCGACGGTGGAAACCCGACCGGAGCCGGTGACCGGCGCGGACGGTGACACCGCGCCGACCGCGCCGCCGCCCCCGGCGCCGGGCCGGATCGAGCGCACGGCCGCCGCACCGGGCGAGCAGGCGCCTGCCGTGACGTCGAACGGCGTGCCGGAGTCGGTGCTCACCGCGTACCGGTTCTCGACGGTGGTGATGGGCCGCGCCCAGCCGGACTGCCACCTGCCGATGACCTTGCTCGCCGCGATCGGCAAAGTCGAGTCAGGACACGCCCGGGGCGGACAGGTCGACGCGCTGGGCACGACTCTGCGGCCGATCTTGGGCCCCGTGCTGGCGGGCGGTTCCGTCGCGGCCATCCGGGACACCGACGGCGGCAGGCTCGACGGCGACCGGTCGTGGGACCGCGCGGTCGGGCCGATGCAGTTCATCCCCGGCACGTGGGTGCGCTGGGCAACCGACGGCAACGGCGACGGCCGCGCCGACCCACACAACATCTGGGACGCGAGTCTGGCCAGTGGCCGCTACCTGTGCGCCAACGGCCGCGACCTGGCCACGGCCGCCGGGATGACCGCCGCAATCCTGAGCTACAACCGATCCACGTCCTACCTGCGGCTCGTGCAGGCGTGGATGGCCGCCTACAACCTCGACACCTCGACCGTGCCCGACAGCCAGACCCCCACGCCGCCCGGCGATCCCGCCGCCGCGCCGCCGCCGCCCGCGGCACCCGTCGCGCCCGCGCCGGAACCCGGCCCGCCGTCGGCACCGCCGAGCGCCGCACCGCCCAGCAGCACTCCCCCGCCGACGTCACCACCCACGGCCGAGCCGGGTCTCCCCCTGCCGCTGCCCATCCTCACCGACCCGATGACCGGCCTCACCTGCACCGTGGACAACATTCTCGACCTCGGTCTCGGGTTGATCGGCGGCCTACTCGGCCTGGCGCCCGCTCCGCCGCTGCCGATCTGCCCGGTCCCACCGCCCGCGTGAGTACTCGAAAAATACGAAGTGTTATTCAATGACATGGTCCTGCGATGGGTGATGCGCTCCGACTCATTGGGACGCTGACCAAGGCACGGCGGATTGAGGTCCGTGCGGCGCGCGACGGCGTGGAAAGGACGCTTGGACATTTCCGGGCCGGACATCGAATGAAGCGGGGCGGCTCGTGTAAGCCGCCCAAATCTGCCCGCATACCGGCGTCACTGAGCCATGTCAACGGTGCCAGCCTTGACAATTGCTCGGAACCCCGCCCACGTTGTCCCGGTGATCATCAACGCGTCGCCGTCCGGGTTTTTCGAGTCGCGAATTGCGACCCAGCGCGGCGTGGTGCCCAGTTCCACACATTCCGAACCCGTCTCGCTGCGGCTGCTCTTGCGCCACCGCACGGGCAGGTCGGAGGCGCGGTCTACGTGGTTCACGCCAGCTCCTTTGCGATCTTCCGAATGAACAACAGTGATTTTTCAGGGGTGAGTGCCGAACTGGTCAAATGGTGGAATTTGGTCTTCATTCTCCGAACCTGCGCAGGCTTCTCGGGGTAGACGTTACCAGCGGCGCAATCGACATAGCCGATCTCCGGGTCGGTTGGTTCCGCGAACTCCACAAGGGTGAACGGTCCGCTGGCCGCCGCATGTGCGCCTGCTTCGAACGGCAGTATCTGGATGGTGATGTTGGGGCGTTCGCTCATGGCCAACAGGTGCTCGACCTGCGTCCGCATCGTGTCTGCCGCCCCGATCCTCCTACGCAACACTGCCTCATCGAAGATCGCCCAGAGTGACAGCGGATCGGTCTCGCGGGACAGCAATTCCTGGCGCTTCATTCGGAGGCTCACGAGCCGTTCCAACTCCGCGTTCGGGCTCCCGGGGTCGGCAGCTCGAATCCACGCGCGGGTGTAGTCCTCGGTTTGCAGCAGGCCGTGGACGACCGACGTCCCGAACACCAGCAAGGACGCGGCGGCTTGCTCGATGCTCAGGTAGAGGTCGAGGCCTGCGGGTAGAACGTCGTCGAACTCCTCCCACCAGCCGTGCTCTTCAGCGAGCGCGGCGAGTTGGAGCACTTTGTGTCGGACTTCGGGCGGGGCGTCGTAGGCATCGAGCAACGCGCGCACGTCCTTCGCGTACACCACGTTGTGCCCGGTCTCCAGACGCGACAGCTTGCCTGTGGACACCCCGGACTTCTTCCTGGCTTGATCGTTGGTGAGACTCGCCTTCTCGCGCAACGCCTTCAGCACACCGCCCAGGCGTCGCCGCCCCATCGTCGGGGTGACTCCAGGCATGTCGCCTCCATCGGTCCGTGATCGCGGCAAGTCTGCTGTCTGAGCCCACTAAACGCTAGCCCGTGACAGTCACAGACCGTGTTCATGCTTGTCCATCAGAAAATCTGGTGTAAGTTCCACAGTAGAATATACATCGCGAATGCGGGTCGCGACGGAAGCCGATCAGCTCTCGGGAGGCATGGTGCGAGACGCAGAGTGCTCACATCGAGCACCCAGTGGTCTGGCTGCCGGGGTTCTTCACCGACCGATTGCACAACGTAGTTCCGCAGCAACCGGACCTGGTGTTTCACCACATCCCGATCCTGTGACCGCCGCGCACCCGTTGCGGTGTTCGACCACGACGGGGTCGCGCGGACGGTGCGAGGGGCACCGCGCGGCTCGCCAGGCAGTGGACAGATGGAGGGGTGGTCAGTGACCGATCCGAGTTGAGCGAAGCAGCCTAGTTCTTGATCGAAATTGCCTGGACGAGAGGATCGCAGATGTCTACCGCTGTCATGGAACGATTCGCCGACGACCCCGTAGCGTCGCACAGCGCGCAGGTCCCGCTCGGACGCATCAGCGGGCAGCCTGACACCAGCGCACCGTCGCCCGCGGGCCTGCGTCCCTGGGGCCTCAGCGCCATGCGCCCGGCGCGTCACCAGGGCGACCCCGTCCGCGAAATATTCACCTACGACCACGACCTCCAGGTCGCGGTGACCGGTGACGGCGTACCACTGACGATCACTGCGGCTACCGCCAACAAGGTCACCAACAACGACGGAGACGAAGGGCCGTCGGAGGACTTCACCTACGACTACTGCCCCGACTCGCCGAACACGGTCTGAATGTCCGTTCTGATCCTCGCAGAGGACATCGATGCGACTGCCGACAACATGGTCCGTGCGCTTGCGGATCGCGATGTCATCGTCCATCGGGTGAACACTGCCTGGTTCCCCACGCAGCTCAGCGTCTCTGCTGAGCTGCGTGGGGGACGTTGGACCGGCCAGATCCGCACTCCCGCCCGAGTGATCGAGTTAGCAGGAATCACTGCAGTTTGGTACCGCACACCGCGGGCCTACAAGTTCCCCGTCGCGCTGACCCCGGCCGAGCGCGCACATGCAAACCTGGAGGCGAAGTACGGGCTGGGCGGCGTACTCAGCTCAATGCCCGTGCTGTGGGTGAATCACCCGGCACGACTGGCCGACGCCGCCTACAAACCAGTCCAATTGGCCACCGCATCTCGGTGCGGACTTCACGTGCCCGACACCCTGATCACCAATGAGGCCGACTCTGTGCGCTGGTTCGCTGCGGTCGGCAAGACCGTGACCAAGGTGTTCGGCAGTAACACGATCTTGGAAGAGGGCGTCCGCAAGATCGGTTTCACCAGGTTGGTCGATGACTCCGATCTGGCTGACCTGCGCGGCATTGAGGTCACCACGCACATGCTTCAGCGCTGGGTGCCCAAGGCGTTCGAAGTACGAATGGTCGTGATCGGCGAACAGATCAACGCCGCCGCGATCCGCACTACCAGTGCGGCGGGCTACCTGGACTGGCGATCCGACTACGACAGCCTGACCTACGAGCTGATCGATACACCCGAAGATGTAGCCCACGGTGTACGACGCCTGATGGCGACTATGGACCTCGCCTACGGGGCGCTGGACTTCGTGGTTCAGCCAGACGGGGCATGGACATTCCTGGAAATCAACGCGGGCGGACAGTATGGCTGGATCGAAGATGAGACCGGCGCGCCGCTGACAGACCAACTCGCACATCTACTCGCCAAGGGAAAGCAGTGACCGCGATCGACATGGACTGGACTGGGCACGCGCAGCGACTCTCCGAAGCGCTGCTCGAAGCCGGTGACATCAACTCCCCACAATGGCACCACGCGGTAGCCGCTGTGCCGCGACACCTACTGGTGCCCGCCGCCTACGACCAGGACAACACCGGGGCGTGGCGGCAGTTCGACACCGAGCACGCGCTTGAGCGGGTGTACTCCCGAGAGACCCTCGTCACCGCCGTGGCAGACATCGGCGACGGCCACCAGGTCCCGGTCTCCTCAAGCACGAAGCCTGACCTGATGGTGCGGATGCTCGAAATCCTCGACATACACGACGGCCACCGGGTCCTCGAAATCGGCACCGGCACCGGCTACAACGCCGCCCTGCTCGCCCACCGACTCGGTGACGACCACGTATTCTCCATCGACGTCGGCGAAGGTCTCGTGGCACTCGCCCGAGAACGACTCGCCTGCGCCGGATTCCGGCCCACGCTTGTCGCCATTGACGGGGTGCACGGCCTCCCCCAGTACGGACCGTACGACCGGATCATTGCCACATGCTCCGTGCCCGCAGTGCCCTGGGCATGGGCCGACCAACTCGCTGACGATGGTGCCGTCCTGGTCGACGTCAAGCTCGCCACCAGTGCTGGAAACCTCGTCCACCTCCGACGCGAGGGCGCACGGCTTCAGGGACGCTTCACCACCCGATGGGCGGCGTTCATGGCGATGCGCCACGACGACGATCCGCCGCCCGCCGCCCGTGCCCAACGGGCGCCAGGCGGCCAAATCCGGTCTACCGAAGCACCCGTCCAGCCATGGAACGATGCCCCTGTCGTCTGGTTCCTCGCCCAATTGCGCCTTCCCAAGGGCATCGCCATCGGATTCGACCTCGACCCGAATACCAGGCAACCTACCGACGCAACCATGTCACTCCCGGACGGCTCCTGGGCACGAGCCAACCTGACCGACCGCACGGTCACCGAAGCAGGCCCAACCCGCATCTGGTCTGCGATCGAATGGGCACACCAGCAGTGGATCGCCGCCGACCGGCCCACGTGGGACCGCCTCGGGCTCACAGTCACACACACCGAACAACGCCTCTGGCTGGACGCCGCCGACAACGGAATCGGCCATTTGCCGTAACGCCGCTGTAGTGGTTCGAACGAGCTCGGCGCACCGTGCAGGGTGAGCCAAGCCCGTCCGACGCACAACGGCCTGGCACCCGCGCCCGCTCTGCCGCTGCCG
This sequence comes from Actinokineospora sp., assembly GCF_052390155.1. NCBI lineage: Bacteria > Bacillati > Actinomycetota > Actinomycetes > Pseudonocardiales > Pseudonocardiaceae > Actinokineospora > Actinokineospora sp. The sequence continues at coordinate 25,843 of NZ_JBQTHF010000008.1, forward strand.
ATCTGCCCGATCCCGCCGCCCACGTAAGTACTCGAAAAATACGATTGACGCCTCGCCCGTGAATTGGCCATGATTGCCCCACATTCCGAGCGAGGGAGTCGACATGGCGAGCAGGTGGAATCGGGGAACGCGGCAATGCCCGCGCACCACGGCCGTCGCCCCGCGCTATCGTGGCGTCTCCCGCCGGTCGATCCAGGCGCTGACCAGCACCGGCTCCCCATCTTGAGGTAGACACCTCACTCGGGAGCCGCCCATCGGGAAACCGATCCGGGCGGCTCCGCTATTTCGGGACCAAAATATTTTCGAGGTGGGGCAGGGCTGCGGAGCCCAACCCGGCTGTAACCCGGGCGCCGTCAGGCACAGATGGTTCGACTCCATCCCCCACCACCGATCGCCGACCGAACCCCGATAGCTCAGGTGGACAGAGCGCGCCGCTACGAACGGCGAGGCCCCAGGTTCGAGTCCTGGTCGGGGTACCAGCACGACCGATCCCGGTTGGTGTAGCGGCAGCACGGCGGATTTTGGATCCGTTCGCCCAGGTTCGAACCCTGGACCGGGAGCCAATTCATACGCCGAATGCCACTCCCGTTAGCCCTTTAGGCGCATTGCCAAGGCCGTCGGTGGCACCCGGAAGGACTAACTTCGGCCACCGATGTACGTATCCCCGGTCAGCGCGCTCTTGTTCCTCGGCAATGCAGGTACTCCCTTCACCGCCGGGCGTTGGGCCGAAAGACGGTGGCGGGATTCGATGCATTTGGGGGAACGGTTTTCACCGTGGATTCATGCATACTTGCGCGAGCTTCGAAAAACGACTCGCGCTATTGCGAGGCGATGCGCGACGAACGGATCGACTGTGGGCGATGAGGTGGGCGCGACTACGGTCGCTGTCGTCGGTGCGGGGTTGTCGGGGTCGCTCATGGCGGTCCTGCTGGCGCGCCGCGGATATCGGGTCGAGGTGTTCGACCGCAGGCCGGACCCGCGGGTGCGGTCGGCGGCGAGTGGCCGTTCGATCAACCTCGGACTGTCCCAGCGCGGGGTGACCGCGCTGCGGCACGCGGGGTTGCTCGACCAGGTGCTGGCGCACGCGGCTCCGATGCGGGGCCGGGTGGTGCACCGCCCGGACGGGCCGCACGCGTTCCAGCCCTACGGCACGCGCGAGGACCAGATCCTGCGCTCGGTGCTGCGCGAAGACCTGAACCTGGTGCTGCTGAACGCGGCGGCGGCGCTGCCCGGGGTCCGGTTCCACTTCGAGGCCAAGCTCACCCGGCTCGACAAGGGCGACGACGACACGCGGCCCGTGTGCTGGTTCGGCGACCGCCGGGTGGAGGCCGACACCGTGGTGGGCGCGGACGGCGCGTTCTCCACGGTGCGCGAGCAGATGCAGCGCGGCGAGCCCGCCGACTACCACCGCGAGTTCCTTCCCTGGGGCTACAAGGAACTGGCCATCCCGGCGGGCCCGCGCGGGTTCCGCGGCACCGACCCGGAGGCGCTGCACGTCTGGCCAGGACACGACGGCCTGATCGTGGCGCACCCCAACGCGGACCGCTCGCTCACCGGGACGATCTTCCTGCCGCTGACCGGCCCGGACAGCTTCGCCACCCTGAACACCGTGTCCGATGTGAAAACACTGCTGTGCCAACGGTTCCCGGACCTGCTCGACCTGGTGCCGGACGCGGCGGAGCAGTTCGTCGACCAGCCGGTCGGCCACCTGGTCACGGTGCGCACTTCGGCGTGGCACCACCGCGGCCGGGTCGTGCTGATCGGCGACGCCTGCCACGCGGTGTATCCGTTCTACGGCCAGGGAATGAACTCGTCCTTCGAGGACTGCGTCACCCTCGACGGCTGCCTCGACCGCGCGGGGGACCACGGCACGGCGTTCGCGGACTACCAGCGGCGCCGCAAGGAGCACACCGACGTGCTCGCCGACCTGTCCGCGCGGAACTTCGTCGAGCTACGCGACCGGCTCGCCTCGCCGCTGTTCCTGGCGCGCAAGAAGGCCGACCTCCTGCTGAACCGGCTCTTCCCCGACCAGTGGATCCCGCTCTACACCATGATCTCCCACACCACGATGCCCTACGCCGACGCGCTGCGCCGCGCCGACCGCCAGCAGGCCGCCCTCGGCTGGCTCGCGGGCACGGTCGCCGCGGGCTGCGGCCTCGCACTAGCCACGACGCTCACGCGCCGAGCCAGGAGAGCCCGATGCTGACCCATCCGAGCAACGACGCTCGAATACTGCTGGAGACCAGCGATCTCGCCCGCGGCCCGCTGCCGACCGCGCTGAGCGCCTACGCCGCGCAGCTCGCCGCCATCGTCGACTGGGCCCACCGCTACCTCGCCCGACCGCACGAGAGCTTGGGACGCAAGGGAAACGTCTGTCCGTTCGTGCAGCCCTCGATCGACCGCGGCCAGTTCTACCTCGCGGTCTACCCGGGACGGCCGGACACCCCGGACGAGGTCGCGCGGGCCCTGCTGCCCTACCGCGACTGGTTCCTCGCCCTGGCACCGAAAGGACAGCCGACCGCGCAGCTCACCACGATCCTGATCCTGTTCCCCGACCTGACCACCGCCGACCTCGACCGGATCATCGACGGCACCCAGGAATCGCTCAAGTCCGAGTACGTCGAGCGCGGCCTGATGATCGGCGAGTTCCACGACGGACCGCCCGCCAAGGGCGGGCTGTGGAATCCTGACTTCCGGCCGCTGCGCAGCCCGGTGCCGCTGCTCGCGATCCGGCACATGGTGCCGACGGATTTCCCTTTCCTGCAGGGAAAGCACGACCACATGATGGCCTACCTGCGGCAGTTCGCCGCCCAGGTCCCGACGCCGATCCGGGAAGCGATCGTGCGCGGCCTCGGCCACCCGCACACCGGCTCGGACGACCTCAGGATCGGTGCCTCATGAGCGTGTTCCCGCCGTCGTTCGGCCAGCAGCGGCTCTGGTTCCTCGACCGGTTCAACCCGGGCTCCCCGCTGTACAACGTGCCGATGGTGCAACGGCTGCGCGGCCCGCTCGACACCGACGTGCTGCGCGCGAGCCTCGACCTGATCGTCGCCAGGCACGACGCGCTGCGCACCGTGTTCGAGGCGCGGGACGGCAGGCCCGTGCAGGTGGTGCTGCCCGCCGCGGCCGCCGCACTGTCCATTGTGGATATCACGGAAAGTGAAGTACCGGAACGGGTCGCGGCCGAAGCCAAGGCGCCCTTCGACCTCGCGACCGGTCCGCTGCTGCGCGTCCTGCTGCTGCGCACCGCCCCGGACGACCACCGGCTGATGGTCACCCTGCACCACATCGTGTCCGACGGCTGGTCGCTCGCGGTGCTGCTGGAGGAGCTGAGCGCCGCGTATTCGGCATTGGCAGGCGGCGCCCGCCCGGACCTGCCGGAGCTGACCCTGCAGTACCCGGAGTACGCACAGTGGCAACGCGACCAACTCGACGGGCGCGCGGGGGCAATGGCCCTGGACTACTGGGTTTCCCACCTGCGCGGCGCCCCGATGCTGCTCGCTCTGCCGACCGATCGGCCGCGCCCCACCACCCAGTCCTACCGCGGCGACGTGCACAGCTTCACCCTGCCCGCCGCGCTCGCCGACGAGGTCCGCACCGCGGGCATCACGCTCGGCGGCACGCTGTTCATGACCCTGCTCGCCGCCTACCAGGCCTTACTTTCCCGCTACAGCGGCCAAGACGACATCGTCGTCGGCACCGCGGTCGGCGGACGGTCCAGAGTGGACGCCGAGCCGCTCATCGGCTTCTTCGTCAACACGGTGCCACTGCGCACTTCCCTCGCGGACAACCCGACCTTCCGTGCGCTGGTCAGCCGGGTCCGCGACGTCACCCTGGACGGCATCGGCTACGCCGACGTCCCGCTGGAGCGGATCGTGGAGACACTGCAGCCGGAGCGCAGCACCGCCCACGCGCCGATCTTCCAGGCCCAACTCACCCTGCAGAGCACCCCGCCGCCGAACCTGGACCTGCCCGGGATCTCGGTGTCCGAACCGGACTTCGTCTTCGCCGAGACCTCGAAGTTCGACCTGACTCTCGGCGCGAACGACCACGGCGGCAGGCTGCACGTGGATCTGGAGTACAGCACCGATCTGTTCGACGCGGACACGATCGAGCGGTTCGCCGACCACTTCGTCCGGTTCCTGTCCGCCGTGGTGCGCGACCCGGACGTCCGCGTCCGGGACGTGTCCCTGCTGACCGACGCGGACCGCGACCGCGCGCTGATCCAGTGGAATGACACCGCTTTGCCGCCCGCCGCCGCGGCGAGCACGCTCGACCTGTTCGCCGCCCAGGTAGCCCGGCGGGGCGACGCGGTGGCGGTGGCCGATCCACAGGAGACACTCAGTTACACCGAGCTCGACGCGCGCGCGAACCGGCTCGCCCACCAACTCCGCCTGCACGGCGTGGACCCGGAGACCCCGGTCGCGCTGTGTATGGAGCGGTCCGTGTCGATGGTCGTCGCGCTGCTCGCGGTGTGGAAGGCAGGCGGCGGGTACCTCCCGCTCGACCCGACCTGGCCGCGGGAACGGCTGCGCTACATGCTTTCCGACGCAGGCGCGCGGATCGCCGTGGTCGACGAGCCGACCCGGTCGCGGCTGGCCGCGGCACTCACCGGGTTGGACCACGTCGTCTGCGTCGACCGGGACGCGGCCGCGGTGGCCGCCCACCCGGGGTCGCCGCCGGAGGGGTCGGTGCGCGGCGACGACCTCGCCTACGTGATCTACACCTCCGGCTCGACCGGCCGCCCCAAGGGGGTCGTCGTACCGCACACCGGGGTGCTCAACCAGTTGCTCGCGTTCGACAACCTGCTCGCATTGTCCACTGAGGACGTCTGGGCGGCCGTCACCACCCTGTCGTTCGACCCGTCGGTGCTGGAGTTGCTGCTGCCCTTGGCCTGCGGCGCACGCGTACAGGTGCTCGACAGCGCCGAGGCCGCCGACCCGGTCCGGCTGCGCGCGCGGCTGACCGAGTGCGGCGCCACCGTCCTGCAGGCGACCCCGTCGCGCTGGCGGATGCTGCTGGGCGCGGGCGGCGTCCCCGCGACCGTCCACACGCGACTCTGCGGCGGCGAGGCGCTCACCCGGGAGCTGGCCGACCAGCTCATCGCGGCGGGCTCGACCCTGTGGAATGTCTACGGGCCAACGGAAACCACGGTCTGGGCGGCAGCGGGCAAGGTCACGTCCGCGCCGATCGAGATCGGTCCCCCGATCGGCAACATGCGGATCTACGTGCTCGACGAGGCGCTGCGCCCGGTCCCGGTCGGGGTCGTCGGCGAGATCCACATCGGCGGCGCGGGCATGACCCGCGGCTACCACGGCCGGGACGACCTGACCGCCGAGCGGTTCGTGCCCGACCCGTTCGGCGCGCCCGGCGAGAAGCTGTACGCGACCGGCGACCTGGCCAGATACCGGCCGTCGGGCAGGCTGGAGTTCCTCGGCCGCGTGGACCAGCAGGTGAAGGTACGCGGGTTCCGAATCGAACTCGGTGAGATCGAGGCGGCGCTGCGCGGTCACCCGCGGGTCCGCGAGGCGGTGGTGACCGCGTCGACGGTCGGCGAGGACGACACCCGGCTCGCCGCGTACCTGGTCACCGATTCCGCCGAGCCGAACGGGTTGTGGCCGCAGGTGCGCGCCTATCTCGCCGACCGGCTCCCCGAGTACATGGTTCCCGGCGCGTTCGTCGCGCTGGACGCGCTGCCGATGACCCCGACCGGCAAGGTCGACCGGTCGGCGCTGCCCGAGCCGAGCTGGGACAGCCTGCGCGACACTTGCCGCGTCGCACCGCGGACCCCGGTGGAGCGGGCGGTCGCCGAGATGTGGCAGGAGCTGCTCAACGTGCCGGAGGTCGGCGCGCACGACGACTTCTTCGTGCTGGGCGGGCATTCCCTGCTCGTCGGCAGGCTGTTGGCCCGGGTACGCGAGTACCTGCTGGTCGACGTGCCGATGCGGACGATGTTCGACGCCCGCACGGTGGCCGCGTTCGCCGCGGCACTCTCCCGGTTCGAGACCGCGCCGGGCCAGGTCGCCGCGGCAGCCGAACTCCGCGCGGAGGTGGCCGCACTGCCCGCGCACGAGGTGGCGAAGCTGCTGGCGGGCGAGGGCGCATGACCGACGAGGCAAGGGATCGGCTGTTCGCCCTGCTCGCCGCCCGCCGCGGCCTCGACGGCGCGGGCGCGGGAATTCCCCGCAGGGAACCCGATGCCGACGTCCCGCTGCTGCCCGGCCAGCGGCAGCTCTGGATCCTCGACCAGCTCGGCGTCCAGCACGGCGTGTACACCATGGCCCAGTCCTGGCGGCTGGTCGGCGAGCTGGATCTGGCCGGTCTGCGGCACAGTCTGGCCGTGCTCGTCGATCGGCACGAGGCGCTGCGCACGTGCTTTCCCGACATCGGCGGCGAGCCGGTGCAGCGGATCGCGTCGAGGGGCGTCGAGCTACCACTGTCTATTGTGGAGGGATTGGACGCGCTGGGGGCCGAGCTGGACCGGCCGTTCGACCTCGCCACCGCACCACTGGCGCGGGCGGTCCTGGTGCGCGTGTCGGAGCGCGAGCACCTGTTCGCCTTGTCCGTGCACCACATCGCGTGCGACGGGCCGTCGCTGTCGATCCTCGTGGGCGAGCTGGGCGAGTGCTACAGGGCGTGGCGGGACGAACGGATGCCCGCGTTGGCCGAGCCGCGGGTGGCCTTCGGCGACTACGCGGCCTGGCGCCACGAACAGTCCACACCGGACGCCATGGCCGAGCACCGTAGGTACTGGACCGCTCGGCTGACGGATGCGCCCGACCTGCTGGAGCTGCCCACCGATCGGCCCCGCCCGCCGACCCAGAGCTTTCGCGGCGACAGCCATCCGTTCGCGTTGTCCGCCGCCGTCAGCCAGGCGGTCGCCGAGTTCTGCGCGCGGACCGGCAGCACCCCGTTTCCGGTGCTGCTGACCGCGTTCGCCATCGTGCTCGCCCGGCACAGCCGGGCCGAGGACATCGTCGTCGGTGTGCCGATGCGCGACGAGTCCGTGCCGGGTATCGGGCAGTGCGTCGGAATGCTGGTCAACACGGTGGCGCTGCGCACCACACTGACCGCGGACTCAACCGTCCGCGAGGTTCTGGACCACGTCCAGCGCGAAGCGGTCAACGCGCTGGAACACCAGGGTTTCCCGTGGGACCAGGTGGCGGGGCTGGTGCGGCCGACCCGGGATCTCAGCCACAATCCCGTGTTCCAGACCATGTTCGTGCTCAACCCGGAGGGTGCCGAGGTCGAACTGCCCGGCCTGCGGGTCGAGCCGCTGATCCCGCCGACCACCACCGCCCGGTTCGACCTGACGCTGGCGCTGACCCAGTCCGGCGGGATCTTCCTCGGCCAGCTCGACTTCGCTACCGACCTGTTCGACGCCACCACGATCGCCCGGTTCGCCGTCCACCTCGGGCAGGCAGTGGCCGCCGTGGTCGCCGATCCGAACGCCCGGGTGACCGACATCGAGCTGCTGACCGACGCGGAATGGGCGCGGGTGCGCTCGGGCGGCCACGACACCGAGCCCGCCGCGCCGGACACCGCCACGCCCGTGCACGAGCTGATCGCGGCCCAGGCGGCGCGCACCCCCGACGCGCCCGCCGTGCTGGCCGACGGCGAAGACCTGAGCTACGCCGACCTGACGGTTCGGGCGCACCGGCTGGCCTGGCACCTGCATCGGCGCGGCGTGCGGCCGGAAACCGTTGTCGCACTGGGGTTGTCGGCCAGTCCGGCGGCGATGGTCGGGCTGCTGGGCATCCTGTCCGCGGGCGGTGCCTACCTGCCGCTCGATCCCACCCACCCCGCCGACCGGCTGGCCGTCCTGCTGGCCGACGCACGGCCGCCCGTGCTGGTGACCACCAGCGCGCACCTGCCCGCGTTCGCGGCCTTCGGCGGCGAAGTCGTTCTCCTGGACGGCGACCTGCCCGACTGCCCGGCCGGACCACCGCCGGTCGAAGTCGGTCCGAGCGACCTCGCCTACCTCATCTACACCTCCGGGTCGACCGGGACACCCAAGGGCGTGCTGGTCGAACACGGCACGCTGGCCGCGCTGACCCGGGCTTTCGTCACCGAGCACGGATTCGGCCCGGGTGAGCGGGTGCTGATGGTGCCGCCCTTGAGCTTCGACGCGTCGGTCGGCGACGTGTTCCCCGCGCTGGTCGCCGGGGCCGCCCTGCTGCCGTGTGCCGATCCGGCGGCGCTGTCCGGCCACGACCTGCTCCGACTGTGCCGCGAGCGGCGGATCACCATGGTGGACACCGCGTCCGCGTTGTGGCAGAAGTGGACAGACGACCTGGCGGGCACGGTCGCGCCCACGGACTCGCCGCTGACCACGATGATGGTCGGCGGCGAGAGCGTGCCGCTGGCCACGGTACGCGCGTGGGCGGAACGCACGGGGTGCCGAGTCCGGCTGTTCAACCACTACGGGCCCACCGAGGCGACCGTGTGCGCGACCACATACCAGACCGTCGACGGGAGCGAACTGGGACAGGCGGCCCACCTGCCGATCGGCGCACCGCTGCCGCATACTCGCGTGTACATTGTGGACGATCGACTTCGGCCGGTGCCGCTGGGGGTGCCGGGTGAGCTGTGCATCGGCGGCGCGACCCTCGCGCGCGGCTACCTCGGCCGCGACGACGCGACCGCGGACCGGTTCGTGCCGGATCCGTACTCGGCCGTGCCCGGCGCACGGATGTACCGGACCGGCGACCTGGCGCGGTGGCGGTCCGACGGCCGGATCGACTTCCTCGGCCGGGTCGACCGCCAGGTCAAGATCCGCGGCCACCGGGTCGAGCCCGCCGAGATCGAGGCCGCGTGCCGCAGACACCCGGGCATCCGGGACGCCCTGGTCATCGCCCGCGATGGATCGTCCACTGTGGATCGCCGACTGGTCGGCTACCTGATCCCGGTTGCGGACGCCGGGCCAACTCCGGCAGAGCTTCGGACGTTCCTGCGGGCCGCGCTGCCCGAATACCTGGTGCCCGGCGCGTTCGTGCTGCTCGAATCGTTCCCCTTGACCAGCAATGGAAAGGTCGACCACACCGCACTGCCCGAACCGGTCGAGACCACGGCGATCCACGTCGAGCCCAGCACCGACGTCGAGCGGCGGATGGCGGCGGTGTGGGCGGACCTGCTCGGTCGCGACCGGGTCGGCGCCACCGACGACTTCTTCGTCCTGGGTGGACATTCACTGCTGGCCGCGACCCTGGTCACCCGAGTCCGCGCCGAGTTCGGCGTCGACCTGCCGCTGCGCGGCGTGTTCGAGGCGAGTGTGCTCGCCGACTTCGCCGCCTTGGTGGAGACGGGTTCGGTTGCCGCGGCACGACTCGACCTGTGGACGGAGGCAGTGCTGCCCGCCGACATCCGGCTACCGGACGGCACGGGCCCCGACGACGTGGCACGGGCCGTGCGCAAGGCGGCCGCGCCGGACGCGGTCCTGCTCACCGGGGCGACCGGGTTCCTCGGCAGCTATCTGCTCGCCGACACGCTGCGGCACACCGACGCCCGGGTGCTGTGCCTGGTGCGCGCGGGAACGGAAACCGGGGCCGCGGGCCGGATCGAGCGGACCCTGCGCGGGTACGGGCTGTGGCGCGACGAGGACGCCACGCGAATCGTGCCGGTGCCGGGCGATCTGGCCGCACCCCGATTCGGCCTGTCCCCCGAGCGGTTCGCCGCGATGGCAGCCGAGGTCGACCTCATCCTGCACTGCGCGGGGCTGGTGAACTTCGCACTGTCCTATTCGGACCTCAAGCGGGCCAACGTCGGCGGCACGGTGGAGGCGCTGCGGCTGGCCTGCCTGAGCCGCGTCATCCCGGTGCAGATGGTGTCCACGCTGGGCGTCTTCCCGCTGGACCGCACCGGAGTGGTCACCGAGCGGCACGCGCCCGACGAGCCGGACGGACTCGACCGGGGCTACGAGCAGAGCAAGTGGGTGGCCGACACGCTCGGCCGCGCGGCGCGGGCACTCGGGCTGCCCGTGACCATCCACCGGCCTGCCAGAGTGACCGGCGACAGCCGCACCGGCATCGGCCCCGCCGAAGACCTGTTCGGCCGAGAACTGCGGACAGTCGCCCTGTTGGGCCTGATGGCCGACGTGGCCGACGAGGAGGACATGGCCCCGGTGGACGAGATCGCGGCGGCCATCGGCCGACTGTCCCGCACACCGGCCTGCCACGGCGGCGACTTCCATTTCCACAATGGACAGACGATCGGCACACACGCCATCGCGGCCGCCCTGCGCGCATACGGCTATCCCGTGCGAATGCTTCCCTACGTCGACTTCTACGCCGAACTGGTCGCCCGCGCGGCCGAGTCCGCCGACACCGCGCTCGCCACGATCGCCGCGGTCGCCGAGCCGACCCCGAGCAGCCGCAGGCGGATCTTCGACTGTCGGGCCACCGAAACCGCTGCGGGCCTGCGCTTTCCGGCCGCCGCCGACCTACTCGACCGCTACCTCGACCACTACGTCCGGTCGGGTCATCTGCCCGCGCCCGAGCAGGCGGGAGTGCGCCGATGAACGGCGGCCTCGGCCGGTTCGTGCTGATCTGGCTCGCCCAACTGGTCTCGCTGGCGGGCTCCGCGATCACCGGCTTCGTGCTCGGTGTCCGGGTCTACCAGCTCACCGGGTCGGCCACGCAGTTCGGGCTGATCATGCTGAGCGAGGCGGTCGCGGCGATCGCGGTCGCACCCATCGCGGGCGCGGCGGTCGACCGGTTCGACCGCCGCCGAATCCTGGTCGCCAGCGACGTGATCGCGGCGGCGGCGACCGGCATCCTGCTGCTGCTCCTGGCAGGCGGAGAACTCCAAGTCTGGTACGTGTACCCGGTGGCGGTGATCACCGCGGCGTGCGGCACCTTCCGGTTGATCACCTTCACCACCATGCTCCCGATGCTCGTCCCACCCGAACACCTCGGCCGTGCCAACGGTTTGGCGCAGGCGGCCATGGCGGTGCAGATCGCCGCGCCGCTGGCCGCGGGTGTGCTGCTGGGCACCCTGGGACTGCGCGGGGTGATCGTGGTCGACCTGGCGACCTACGGCTTCGCGCTCGCGATCACGATCGCGCTTCCCTTGCCCGCGAAGGCCCGCCGCGGCCCGGGCGGCACCGCCGAACAGCCAGGCGCGTGGGCAGAGTTGCGCGGCGGCTGGACCGAACTGCGCAAGCGGCCCGGACTGGTGCCGCTGCTCTGGGTGCTCGGCGCGTTCGACTTCTGCTTCGGCGTGGCGGGCGTGCTGATCCAGCCGCTGATCCTCACCTTCGCCTCCCCCGCGACCCTGGGCCTGCTGATGTTCGCGGGCGGCGGCGGCATGCTGCTCGGCAGCCTGGTGATGAGCCTGTGGGGCGGCCCGCGCAGGCGGATGACGGGCGTCTCACTGTTCCTGGCGGTCGGCGGGATCGCGCTGGCGCTGCACGCGCTCGCCCCGTCACCGCCGCTGATCGGCATCCTCGCGCCCGCGTTCCTGTTCACGCTGCCGGTCGTCACCGGCTGCGTCATGACCCTCTTGCAGTCCAAAGTGGAGCCCTCGGCGCTGGGCCGGGTGATGGCAAGTGCGCGCATCGTCTCCCAGGCCGCGACCTCGCTCGCCTACGCCATCGCCGGGCCGCTGGCCGACGGCGTGTTCGAACCGCTGCTCGTGTCGGGGGGCGCACTGGCCGACGGCGTCGGCGACCTGATCGGGGTCGGCCCCGGCCGCGGCATCGCACTGATCTTCGTCGTGCTGGGCGCGCTGCTCGTCGCGCTGGCGGTGGTCGCCGCGCGGGCGAAAGCGCTGCGTACCGTCGAAGACCTGCCCGACCTGCTGCACCGAGAAGGAGAGCCCGATGCCGCTGAACTTGCCGCAGGCTGAGCGGGACGCGTTCGAGACCGGCGAGGCCCCCGCGCCGCATCTGGACCTGCTGCACGCGCTGGCGTTCCGGGCGGCGGGCGCCGCCGTCCGACTGGGCCTGTTCGACGCCCTCGGCGACGATGCCCGGCACGCCGACGAACTGGCCGACGCGCTCGGCGCGGACCGCCGGGGAGTGCGGGTCCTGCTGGACGCGTTGGTGGGCTTCGGATACGCGAGCCGCGACGAGCACGGCGCCTACCAGGCGACTCCGGCGGCGGCGACCTGGCTGCGGTCAGGCACCGGCTACACGACAGTGTTCTCCTTCTGGCACCGGATTCTGTTCGATCTCTGGCCGAGCCTCGAACAGTCCATTGTGGATGGACGCCCGGCGGTGGATTTCTACGCCTGGCTCGCGGCGCATCCAGTGGCGCTGGCCGAGTTCCAGTCGCTGTTGGCAGACCTCGCCGACGCGGTGCTGCCCGACGTGCTGGCCGCCGCGACACCACCGCCGGAGGCACGTCGCCTGCTCGACATCGGCGGCGGGCACGGCCGGTACGCCGCGGCGTTCTGCCAGGCCCATCCGAACCTGCACGCCACCGTGCTCGACCTACCCGGAACCCTGGACGCGGGCCGCAAAACCGTGGCGGCCCAAGGGCTCGACGAGCGAGTCGCCTTCCGCGAGTCCGACTGGGCGACCGGCGAACTGGGCGCGGACCAGGACATGGTGCTGCTGTTCAACGTGCTGCACTGCCTCGACCCGGACCGGGCCCGCGACCTGCTGCGCCGGGCGGGCACCTGCTTGCGGCCCGGCGGGATGGTGGTGCTCCTGGAAGAGATCACCGAGGTCGCCGAGGACGCGGGCGTGACCGGGGCGGCGTGGGTGCCCGCGTCCAGCCTCAACCTGTTCCATACCCAGGCGGGCCAGATCTACTCCGCCGACGAACTGGACAGCTGGCTCACCGAGGCAGGATTCGTCGACCGGCAGCGGTTCCCGGTGCCGTCCGCGCCCACGTTCACCGTGCTGGTGGCCAAGGCGCCGGGCGCACCCGCCCCGCGGCGCTGGCTGCCGACCGCCGGGCAGCGCCAGATGCTCCTCTTCGACCGCCTGGTGCCGAATTCCGCCTGGCACAACGTGCCGCTGCACACCCGGATCACCGGGCCGCTCGACGTCGACGCGCTGCACCGCGTGCTGCGCCGGATCTGGCGCGACCAGGAATCGCTGCGCACAGTGTTCGACACCAGCGCCGACGAGCCGCTGGCCGTGCTCTCCGACACCGAACCCGTGCTGGCACACCGGGATGTGAGCGACCTGACCGCGGGCGAGCGAGACACGGCGTTGGCCGAGATCCGCGACACGGCCCTGCGCGCCCCGTTCGATGTGACGGCGGGACCCCCGCTGCGGGCGACCCTGGTCCGGCTCGGGCGCGACGAACACGAGCTGATCCTGGTGCTGCACCACATCGCGGTGGACGGGCACTCGCTCACCGTGCTGCAACGGGAGATCCTCGACGGCTACCGCGACGCCCGCGCGGGCGTGTCGGCCGAGCCGGTCCGGCACTCGATCGCCGAGTTCGCCCAGTGGCACCACGACTTCGCCGCGCAGGCCGAGGTCGTCGGGCAGCTCGACTACTGGCGCGGACAGCTCGCCGACGCACCCGCGCCGGTCGAGTTGTCCTTCGCCGCCACGGGCACCTCGCTCGCCGCGGACCACGTGTCCTTCGAACTGCGCGACGACCTCGCCGCGCAGGTGCGCGCGCTCGCGCGGGCGAAGCGCTGCACCCCGTTCATGGTGCTGCTGACCGCGTTCGGTGTGCTGCTGCGCCGCTACAGCGGCGCGCGCGAACTGGTCATCGGCACGCCCATCGCGGGCCGGGACCGGCCGGAGGTCGAGGACCTGGTGGGCTACCTGGTCAACATGGTGCCGCTGCGGCTGCGCCTGGCCGCGGCGGGCACCTGGGCCGCCGCGCTGGGCGAGGTCCGGGAGGTGGCGCTGGACGCGTACGAACACTCCGACGTGCCGTTCGGCCGGGTGGTCGAGGCCCTGGCGCCCGCCCGGTCCGGCGAGCGGCACCCGCTGTTCCAGATCGTGTTCGCCGCTCCCCCGGCGTTCGCCGGACCGTCCATTGTGGATGGCACAACGTTCGCTTTCGACGGCGGCACGAGCACCGAGTCGCTGTTCGATCTCGAAGCGCAGATCACCGACGACGGCCACGGCCTGCGCGGATACTTCAAGTACCGCACGGAGTTGTTCACCGCCGCGCACATCGACATGATCGTCGACCACTTCCTGTATCTGACCGAGCGGATGGTCGCCGACCCGGACGCCGACCTCGCCGACCTCGCGCTGCTGCGGCCCGAGCAGTGGCACCGCGCCGTCGTAGAGTGGAACCGCACGGGCACCGACTATCCGCGGGAATCGTCCCTTGTGGACCTGGTGGAAGGGTGGGTCGACCGCGCGCCGGACGCGCCCGCGGTCCGCTACGGCGACCGAGAGCTGACCTACCGGGAACTGGACGGCACGGCCAACCGGCTGGCGCACCGGCTGCGCAGGCTCGGGGTCGGCACCGAGAGTAAAGTCGGGCTGTGCCTGGGATTCGGCGCCGACTGGGTGGTCGGCGCGCTCGCCGTGCTGAAGGCGGGCGGCGCCTACGTGCCGCTCGACCCGGCCTACCCCGCCGACCGGCTGCGGTTCATGTGCGCCGACGCCGACGTCCGGGTCGCGGTGGTACACCACGAGTTCCGCGATCGCCTGCCCGACGTGCGGGCGGTGGTGCTCGACCGCGAGACCGCCGCGCTCGCCGCCGAACCGGCGTCGCGCCCAGCGGTCGCGTGCCGCCCCGACGGGCTGGCCTACGTGATGTACACCTCCGGCTCGACCGGCCGCCCCAAGGGGGTCGCCGTGACCCACCGCAACATCGTGCGGCTGGTGTGCGACACCGACTTCGTCGACCTCGGCCCCGGCGACACGGTCGCGCAGGTGTCGAACCTGTCGTTCGACGCGGCCACCTTCGAACTGTGGGGCGCGCTGCTCAACGGCGCCCGCCTGGTCGGCCTGCCCAAGGACGACCTGCTCTCCGGCGGCGCGCTGGCCGAACACCTGCGGTCGCACCGAGTCGATGTCATGTTCCTGACAACTTCGCTCGCCCGCCAGCTCGCCGACGAGGCACCCCGCACCATCGATTCGCTGCGGTGCCTCATCTTCGGCGGCGAGCAGGCGGACGCCCGAATGGTGTCCCGCCTGCTGTCCGCCGCGGGACCGCGGCTGGTCAACGGCTACGGTCCGACCGAGACCACCACGTTCGCGCTCACCCACACCTGGCTCCCCGGCGACCCGGTCGACCCCGTGGTTCCCATCGGCCGCCCCATCGCGAACACGACGGCCTACATCCTCGACGCGTTCGGCCACCCGGTGGCCCCCGGCGTCGTCGGCGAACTCCACATCGGCGGCGACGGCGTCGCCCGCGGCTACGTCGGCCACCCCGCGCTCACCGCCGAACGGTTCATCGCCGATCCCTTCGGCCTGCCGGACGGCAGGCTGTACCGAACCGGCGACCTCGGCCGCTACCGCGCCGACGGCGTGATCGAGTGCCTCGGCCGGATCGACCGCCAGGTCAAGATCCGCGGCTTCCGCGTCGAACCCGGCGAGATCGAGGACTGTCTACATGAGACAGGGCAGGTCCGGCAGGCGACCGTCCAGGTGCGCGGTGAGGGAATCCTGGTCGCCTACGTCGTCCCCACGGACCCGACCGCGTCGATGGACAACCTGCGCGACACCCTGCGCGAACGCCTCCCCGAGCACCTGGTCCCGGCCGCCGTGGTCGCTATGGAAGCGTTGCCGGTCAACGAGAACGGCAAACTGGACGCCTCCGCCCTCCCCGACCCCACCCATCCCGTCGATTCCTCCCCCACCGCCCCGACGACACCGATCGAACACACGGTGCACGCCATCTGGCAAGAGGTCCTGGCCCTGCCCACCCTCAGCGTCCACGACGACTTCTTCGCCCTCGGCGGCCACTCCATCAAGGCGGGCCAGGTCATGTCCCGCATCCGAGCCCAGCTGGGCATCGCCGCCCCACTACGGCTGATCTTCGACAACCCGACCGTGGCCGCCCTCGCCGCGGCTCTCCCGCCACCCCCGAAACCCAGCACATGACTGTCCCGCGAGCCTGCTGTTTGCGGGAGCACCCATGGCATGTCAGTCGTTGAGCGATGTCCGGTCCGGGTGCGCAGTGCTCGGCAGACTCGGGGCGAGTCCGTCCGCAACTGCCAGCCGCACCCGCGACTCGCCGACCATGAGCGGGTTGAAGTCCGGGTATCCGGCGTGAGCCAGGCGCCAACAACGGTCCGCCTCGTCGGTTTGGCCGAGTGCCGACGCGGCATTGCCGAGGCCGGTCTGCGCCCGAGCCGACTCGTACCGACTGCCGCAGCCGTCGCTGACGGCCAACGCCTGCCGGTAGGCGGCAACAGCCTGTAGGTAGTCGCCTGCGCGAAAATGAGTCCAGCCAAGGCAGTTGAGCGCCATCGCGGCGTCGAGTTCGAGACCGAGTTCGTGAAACATGCCCAGCGCGCGACTCGCGGCGTGAATCGCTTCGTCGTACTCGCCAAGTTCGGTCTGTACCAACGAGACGCCGCGCAACGTGATGGCGACGTTGCGACGACTCATACTCTGCTCATAGAACTCCAACGCCCGCGTCAGATTCTCCAGGGCGACCGAGTACTCACCTCTGTAGTGGTATATCCACGCATAGTTCGCCAGTGCGTCGGCGGTGCCGTGCTCGTCGCCGATCTCCCGGAACAACGCCAGCGCCGCACTGTAGTGGGTGGCCGCCGCGTCCAGGTCACCTCGATCACCGTGGGCGATGCCCAAGTTGTTCGACGACGCGGCTTGCGCCCAGCGGTCGCCGATGATCCTGGCGGACCCGACCGCCAGTAGGTGCGTCTCGATCCACGGGTCCCAGAGTTTCGCGAAGAAGAAGAACCCGCGCAGGGTGAACGCCAGCTGCCAACAGCGATCGTGCGCGCCCCGACCTGCGGCGAAACCGCACAGTGCCACCAGGTTCGGCCATTCCGCGATCAGCCACGCGAGCGCGGCGCGACTGTCGACGAACGTGGTGGCCACCGCGGGCAGGTCGTGGAAGAGCAGGGCCGGACGGTGGCGGTGCGGAGTGAGCACGATGTCGGCCAGCTCCGCCGCGTGCAAGGAGTAGTCCAGCAGTCGCCGGACCGCGACCGCCTGGTCTGCCGCCGCCAGTTCGGTCAGCGCATGGGCCTGTGCGAAGACCCGCAGCAGATCGTGGAACTGGAAGCGGCCCAGCGCGTGTTGGATGACCAGGTGGGCATCCAACAGCCTGCAGAGCAGTCGCTCCGCCTCGAACAGCGGGATGTCGGCGAGAGCGCCTGCCGAGCGGGCATCGATGTCGGCACCGGGATACAGCGCGAGCAGGCCGAACATCCTGCGTTGGTCGGCAGGCAACTCCCGATAGGACAACAGGAACGCCCCCGCGACGCTGCGCTCGCCGTCGTCCAGTTCGGTCAGCAGGACCGCCTGGTCCGCCAATCGCCGCGCCAGATCCGCTGTGGTCCAGGTGTCGTTGGCGCGGAAACGGGCCGCGGCGATGCGGATGGCGAGCGGGAGATACCCGCACCTGTCCACTATGGAGCGCACTGCCGGATCGCCGTCGACCAGCGACCGGTCAGGGCTGACCACGGACCTGAACAACGAGACGCCCTCGTCGGACGACAACTGGCCGAGGGCGACATGGCAGGCGTCGTCGAGGGCATTGAGCCGGTGCCTGCTGGTCACCAGCACCCGACAACGGGGCTCGGCGGGCAGCAGCGGTATGACCTGCCGCGCGCTGCGGGCGTTGTCGAGGACGATGAGCATGCGCTTGCCACGCAAGCGATCCCGATACATCGCGGCCCGATCGTCGGTATCCGGTGGGACGTCCTGTCCCGACACACCGAGTACTCGGAGAAATCGGTCGAGCGCCTCATCCGGCGGTACCTCGCCCAACGACTCGCTGTGTCCCCGAAGATCGAGGTACAGGCAACCGTCGGTGAACCGCGCCGCCAGCCGGTGCGCGCTGCGGACGGCGAGCGCAGTCTTGCCCACGCCCGCCATCCCGTTGACCGCACACAACGCCGTGACCTCGGCCGGATCGTCCAGCAGCGCGTCGCGGATCCGTTTCAGTTCGACCAGCCGACCGGTGAAATGCGGCGTCACCGCCGGAAGACCGGACGGAGGAACTGGAGGGCCATCGGCCCGCGCCGACTGTCGTCGGCCGTCGGCGGGCACGAGGTCGATCAGGGAGCCGTTGGTACCAAGTTCGAGTTCACACAGCGCGGCAAGGGCACGGTTGGGTGCGGTCACGCCGTTCTCAACTTTGCTGAGGTAACCCTTGCTGTAGTGGATTCGCTCCGCAAGTCTGGACAGGGAGAGCCCGGACGCCAAACGCAGCCTGCGCAATTCGACGCCAAAGCCGCTCTGATCACCCATTCCGGCCACACCCGCAAGTATGGCCGGGGAGTCCGCAACGGGGAACCCTTGATCGTCGAACACACGGCCGAGTCCGACCGACCGACGAAGACTGGTCATCGACCCCTGTGCTGTGACCAGCACCCCACGAACCGCCGGGATCACGTGCGCCCGCACAGCGCGGTCGCCTCGGCTCCGGCGGTGCTGTGGACACACGCCGCTTCGGTCACCATGGGCACTCCGTCGGCGCCTGCCGGATCACCACCACGAGCGAGGCTGACGCCCAACACGATCCCGACAACGGTGAGCCAGAACGCGATCCGAACTAAGGCGGCAAACGAAACCAGGACTGTCACCACGGTCACCCTTTCAGTCGGAACCGACCCAGCGGGAAGGACATTTCCATGATGTGTCGTCCACATCGGCGCTACAACGGGTTTCCTGTTGCCGGGGAAGGTGGACACCGGAAACTCGACCGCGGTTTCCGGCAGCTTCGCCGAATCACCGACGCGGGCGCGACCGCAGAACCAGCACCAGCAGACAGCGCCCACCAGGAGCACACCGATGCTGAGTGCCCACCACCCCGACCGATGTGTCCACAGTGGATCCTCCTGGCCTACCGGCCCCAGGCTGCGCAGATCGGTGGTCGCCGCGTAACCCCAACGTGCTGGGACGATCTCCACCACTCCCACCCGAACACCACCGCGTCGGCGGGTCCCGACCGGATCGAGAACACCACAGTGGTCAGCGTTGTCGCCTGGATCAGGCAGACCACGCCGAACACCGCGGCCTTGGCGACCACGTGCGCGCCAGGACGCAGCCCGGCGGCCCGTTCCCGAACGAAGATCGCACGTTCGCTGATCACCTCGCGCGCGGCCGCGGCACCGCCTATGAACGCCGCGCCGACGCACAACAGCACCAGAAGCTGTCCCGGCTCACCGGGTTCGGCTGGGCTCGGGCGGCTGAGGCCCGCACCCCGGGGACAGCCAAGGCGACTCGGTAGCGGTACAACGGAAGCGCCCCCGATCGCCAGCCCGCCGAGGCCGAAGACGAGGACCAACGGAACCGCGGAGTCCAGCAGTGCGGCCAGAATGACGGCACCGAAGACCACGGCCCGCGCCACGGTGAGCACCAGCCCGCGCGTTCCTGCCGAGACTGTGCAGGTTCAGCGGGATGAGCCGCTCGTGGTCGCCGCAGTACACCTCGACCGGGCTCAACTCGCCGGTGTCACAGGGTTCGAGCGAACAGCTCCGCGCGGGCAGCGGGGTCTCCTCGCCGAGTTGGAGCAGGCCGGGCGCGGAGTCCGGCGACACCGGAGGTTCGGATCGGCGGCTACTGGATCGGGGCCTGGCTTGGGATCTGGGCTGGGATCCGGGCTGGTCGGGCTGGGCTCCGGGTCGTCGACGGCCGGACCGTATGGGCCGGTCTGGCCGCCGAACGCCGGATACGGGCTCCCCGTGCGCACTACGCGTGGACTCATCGCCGCACCGCCGATCTCCCCGACGATCTCCCCGACGATCTCGCCACCGAGGGGGACGGCGGCGCCGGGCGGGCTTCCGGGAGCGCACCGGATGCCTGCCACGCACAGCGTCGCCGTCCCGAGTGGACCGGCGGTGGACCGGTTGTGGACCGACCGTGCCGGGGCCGACAGCGCGAGTCGCACCCCGACACGGTGATCGCCGGGCTACGGCGCGCAGCCGATCCAGCCGTGGCCGGTGACGCACACCGGAGGGCCGTCCGCGCTCGCCACGGAAACAGCGCCGAAAGCGGTGCCGAGAACGGTCAGCGCGCTCAGCAGAAACATCGCAAAAATTCGCCTGGACATGACGTCTCCCTCATTCTGGTGGATTGGCGCCGAATATGTTTCGATTTCTTGCGCCGTCCCCAGAATTGCCCGGAGAGATCTGTCGAACAATGGGTTTCCATTGCCCTGAACAAAGAGGAAACAGGAAACCCCACCCACTGCGCCGCGTTCGCTGGCACGACGCGGCGCACCGGACCGATGTCAGGGGATGTGGAGACCTTCGGTGGGCGCCTGCGCAGGCTGCGGCTGGCCGCCGGGCTCTCGCTGAGCGCGCTGGCGACCCAGACGCACTACCTCAGCAAGGTGGAGAACGGCGCGAAGCCGCCGACCGCCGACCTGGCCCGGCAATGCGACACCGTGTTGGACAGCGCGGGCGCCTTGACGACGTTGGTGCCGGTCCGGCCGCGAGGTGCCCCGCGTCCCGGCCACCGCGGTGCGCGCGCGAACCCGCTTCGGCGTCCGCCGCGTCCTGGTGCGGGTCGACCTCGGGGACGCCGAGGGGGGCCCGCGCGATGCTGGTGGAGTTGTTGTCCGACATCGAGCGGATCGGCAGCGCGACCGTCCGCGTCGATCTCGGCCACCTCGCCCGCCGACTGGCCAACCTGCACGGGCGATCGGCGGTCAGGGACATCTATCCGAGCCTGCGTGACACGCTCCGAACAGTCGACCGACGGCCGCTCTAGCGTCGAACACACGTTCGAACACTGTGGTAGAATTCTGCCGTAAAGGAGATTGGGGTGAAATCTGGGGATGTCGACAGTGCCAAGCCGAGTGATCAGGATCTACCACCCGTGGCCCGCGCCCGTGCAGGCCGCGCGCTACAGCGACCCGGGCGCGCTGCCGGAGATCCGCCTGTGGGTCACCAGCCTGCGCGCGCAGGGCCGGATCGCGCCCGATGTCGACTTCACGATCCACCGGAGCCAAGGGGTCGAGGTAGGACTACTGCGCGACCGGTCCGGCGCTCACGAGTTACCCCCGAGCGCCTTCCTGGTCTTCGGCCGCGACGGCCTCCGCGTGCTCGACGCGCACGCTTTCTGGCGCCAGTACCACGATCCCGGAGGTCTGGACCATTGCGCGAACTGAACACAGACGCTGGCGGGGCGACCCTCGCCCGCGGGAGGGGAGGCCAGCCACTCGCCCGCGGGTAAGGGGAGGCCTGCCATTCGCGGGCAGACGTGGCCGGACGTCGAAGATCAGGACTGCCCCGCGAGTGGGTGGGAGGGCCGGCAATAGCCTGCGCATCGACACCACCCGACCGCGGACCGCGCAGCGGCACTTCCCGGCGAGCGCAGATCCGCACGGCAGCACCGTCCCGGCGAGCGCAGGCTCAGTCGCGCGCATCGGCACCGTCCCGGCGAGCGAGTGGTTTGCCGCGCACCAACAGCGCGGGCACGGCAGGCCGGTGCCCGGCAAAGTGGACGCTGAACACAGCGGGCTGGTACTCGCCGAGTCCGATCGGGCTCGCGGTGCGGCTCAGCGCGACGGCGAGTCCGACGGTGCCGAGCATGATCAGCGCCGTCCCACCGGCGGCGGCCCCGGACTCAGCTCCCCAGTCGAGACGCGTCGCGGGCGCGGCCCAGCGAGGTGTCCAGCACCGCGAGCAGCGCGTCGCGCACCGACAGCCGCTCCCGCGCGTCGAACGCGATCACCGCGGTGGACTCGTCGATGTCGAGCGCCCACCGGATCGCGTTCAGGTCGTGCGCGGCCAGCCCGTCGAACAGGTTGACCGCCACCACGAACGGGAGCTGCAACTGTTCGAAGTAGTCCACGGCCGGGTAGCAGTCGTCGAGCCTGCGGCTGTCCACGATGACGAGCGCACCGAGCGCCCCGGTGGCGAGGTCGTCCCACATGAAGCCGAAGCGGTCCTGCCCGGGAGTGCCGAACAGGTAGAGCTTGAGCGTCTCGTCGATGGTGATGCAGCCGAAGTCCATCGCCACCGTGGTGGTGTGCTTGCCCGGCACCAGGCCGGGGTCGTCGTGCCGCGCGCCGACAGTGGTCATCTCGGCCTCGGTGGTCAGCGGCTGGATCTCGGAGATGCTGGTCACCGCCGTCGTCTTGCCGACCCCGAAGCCGCCTGCCACGACGATCTTGACCGGCAGCGGGGGCCGCCGGTACTGCGGTGCGGCCTTCGCCGCCGGTTCAGGAAATTTCCCGGAGACCACGGATCACCCTCTGCAATATGTCGATGTCACGGGACGCCTCCACCGGGGCGCGGTAGACGACCAGGTCGCCATCGGCGTTGAGATCGCTCACCAGGACGCGAACCACACCGATGTGCAGGCTCAGCCGAGCGGCCACTTCGGCCACCGAGAGCGGTTGTGTGCACAGCGCGACGATGTCGCCGTACTCGAACGGAAGCGCCTGCGCGCGGGTCAGCCCCGCCGCGGTCGAGACGACCTGGGTCTCGATGGCGAGGTCGGAATCGGCGACGACGCGGCCGGAGGTCAACAGGAACGGCCGCAGCGGCGGCGGCGCGCTCGCCCGGGGCTGTTCCTCGCGCACTTCCGCCCACGCCTTGCCGAGATAGGGCCGAACCCGTCCGATGTCCCGTTCGGGATCGTCGGGGTCGTACCCGCGGGAATCCATCGCAGCTATCCGACCGAGCTCTTCAGCTCGGCGATCAACTGCGGGCTGAGCGCGACACCGACCCGGTTGGTGAACAGCGTCATCTCGTACGCCACGTTGCCCAGGTTCGCGGACTTGGCCGCGACCACCCCCAGCACCGACCCCGAGCTGATCGCGGTGACCAGCAGGTAGCCGTCGGACATGTCGATGATGACCTTGTTCAGCATGCCGAGGTCGTAGGTGCGCGCCGCCCCGCCCGCCAGGCTGGTCAGCCCCGAGACGATCGCCGCCAGCCGCGCCGCGCGCGGCATGTCCACCGCGGTCGACACCGCCATCAGCAGACCGTCGGAGGAGACCGCGACCGCCTCGATCACCCCCGGCGTCTCGTGGGCGAACTTGCCGAGCAGCCAGTTGAAGTTCCTGGCCTCGGCGCTCAGCGGCGACGTAGTGCCGTCCACGGTCATGAGCTGGTTTCCTCCGGTTTCCGGTGCTGGCCTATATCCCTGGTCGCGCGGTCGATGCCCGCCTCGAAGTCGAGTACGAGATCGCGGGCGGCCTCGGGGTCGTCCGGCTGTCCGATGCGGACCTTGGTGCGCTTCGCGGCCTCGGGCAGGCTCGCCCCGCGCACCCGGCGCCGCAACCCCTCGGCGCCCGGCGGCGGCGGCCCGGACTGCCCGGCGCCCCCCGACGATGCGCCCGGCGCACTGTGCTGCGCCGCGGGCCGCTGTGCCGCTCGCTCCGCGCCGCCCGTGAACCAAGTCGGCGGCGACGGCTCGCCGTCCCCGTTGCGCCGATCGGACATCGACGCCAGGGTGTCCAGCGCGAGCTGCGCGGTGTGTCGGAACTCGTTGACCCACATCTGGACCGTAGGCGGACCCGGGTCAGCCTGTTTGCCGCGCGCCGCGGCCGG
Source organism: Actinokineospora sp. (assembly GCF_052390155.1). NCBI lineage: Bacteria > Bacillati > Actinomycetota > Actinomycetes > Pseudonocardiales > Pseudonocardiaceae > Actinokineospora > Actinokineospora sp. Next base: position 49,420 of record NZ_JBQTHF010000008.1, read on the forward strand.
TTCGGCGGGCATCGGCGGCTTCGCGGACCGAGCGGGCGGTGCCTGCGGTGCCTGCGGTGCTGACGTTTCGACGGGTCGGGCAGGCGCCGCGTGCGGTTGCTCGGGCAGCCGGTTGGCGCGCTGCACCCCGGACTCGAACTGCTCCACCAGGGCACGGGCGGCATCGGGCGAATCGGCGGGCTCCCACCGCGGCCGCCCACCGTCGGTCCGCTCGGTCTTGGGTAGCTGCGCGCCGCGAACCCTGCGGTTCAGCCCCGCGATCGCCGGGCCCGCGGACTGGGACTGCCGCGACGTCGCGGCGACACGGTCGAGCGGCGCCGCGGCAGCGGGCACTCGGTCCGATCGAGGCGGAGCAGGCGGCGCCACCGCGCGGTCCGGCCGAGACTCGGCGGTGGACACAAGCCGAGACTCGGCGGGCGACACAGCCGGGACCGGACGGTCCGACCGCGCGACCGGCGCGACCGGCGCGTCGCTCGACACCAGCAGTGCCGGGGGCAGCAGGATCTCGGCGGTGACCCCACCCTCCCGCGTCGGGTGCAGCGTCACCTCGATGCCGTGTCGCCTGGCCAGCCTGCCGACCACGAACAATCCGAGCACGTTGGTCGGCGCGATGTCCAGTCGCTCGCGGCTCACCAGCCGGTCGTTCTCCTGGGCGAGCTGGTCGGGGGCCATGCCGATGCCGTGGTCGATGACGAACACGCGGCAGCCGTCCGGGTCGAGCACGGCGGTGACGTGCACCTGCGTGGTCGGCGGGGAGAACGACGTGGCGTTCTCCATCAGCTCGGCCAGCAGCAGGGTGACGTCCGAGGTCGCGTCGGGCTTGAGCCGCACCTCCGCGGCGCGCCCGATCACCACCCGCTGGAAGTCCTCGATCTCGCCGAGCGCCGAACGCGCGAGATCGCCGACAAGTTGGGGCGAGGCGCCCAACTGCTGCTCGACGGCGCCGGAGAGCACCAGCAGGCTGTTGGCGTTGCGCCGCAGCCTGCTGCTGAGGTGGTCGAGCCGGTAGAGCCGCTGCAGCAGTTCGGTGTCCTGCTCGTTGCGCTCCAGGGAGTCGATCAGGGACAACTGCCTGCCGACGAGGTTCTGCGTGCGCCTGCCGACGTTGCCGAACATCACCGCGACGTTGCGCCTGCTGACCACCTGGCGCTCCAGCAGCAGCGCGGCGACGGCCTGCACGCGGTTGATGGCGGCGGCCAAGTCGCCGATCTCGTCCTCGGTCCGCACGTCCACCGCCGCCAGCCGGGGCGCGACCTGCTCGTCGGCATCCTCGTCGGCGACCCGGACCAGTTCGGCGTTGGCCAGCTCGGAGACCCGGTCGGCGGCCAGGGTCAGCCTGCGCAGCGGCCGCGACACGGACCGGCCGATCGCGACGCTCAGCGCGAGGATCGCGATCACCAGGCCGATCGCGATGGTGCTGAACACCACCGCGGCCACGATGGCGCCCTCGGCCTCGTCGGCCGCGGCGGCGGCCAGGTCGTCGGCGATCTTGTCCTGGACCAGCCCGCGCAGCCGGTACCGCGAGTCGACCGCGCTGTACACCTGCGGCAGCAGCGTGTCGACGGCCGACGAGGTCGCGAACGCCGCCGGGTCGGCCAGGAACCGCGCCTGCAACTCGGCGACCTGGCGGGCCGCGGGCCCGCGCTCGGCCTGGCCGAGCAGGCCGCGCTGCTCGGGTGAGGCCAGCCGGTCGAACTCGGCGAGCTGGGTCCGCTCGACCGCCAGCGCGGTGCTGACCGAGGTGGCCGCGGCGGCCGCCGAGCTGGGGTCGCCGACCGCCACCAGCACCTCGGCCGCCGCGCTGCTGCTGCGCTCACCCGCCTGCACCAGGGCCAGCAGACCGCGTTCGCGCGGGCCGCCGACCAGGTCGAACGAGTCGATCACCGCGGTGATCGACTGGGTGAACTCGGTGTTCACCGCGCTGCCGGTGACACTCCGGTCGAGCACCTTGGCGCGGACGCCGTCGAGCGCGTCGACCCCGGCCAGCCCGGCGGCGAGCCGCGGGGTGAGCAGCTTGCCCATCGCCGCGCGGGCGTCCGCGACGCCGTCGCGCACGGTCTCGCTCTGCGTCACCAGCGGCGCGGTCCGGCCCTCGGGGAGTCCCAAGTAGACGATCGCCAGCAGCCGCTCGCGCTCCAGTTCCCGCACGACGCGGCCGAACCTGGCCGCGGTGTCGATCCGGGACGCGACGGCGGCGGACTGGCGGGCGTCGTTGATCTGGATCGCGACCAGCGGCACGGCGGTGGTCACGATCGCGACGAGCGGGACGATCGCCAGCAGGTTGAGTTTCTCCCGGACGAGGAGCCTACGAAAGATCATCTTCCGGTTCCTGACGAGTGCGACGCACGGCCCGGCCGACCCGGATGAGCTGGTCCGAGCCGAGCAGCTCGCGGGCGTCGAGCAGGACGAGCGACTCGTCGGCCCGCACGGACTCGATCGGCAGGTCGTCCTCGTCGTCGTCCGGGCGGTCCGCCGAGTCGGTCCAGCGGTCGCGCCGCGGCATCGGCAGCAGCGACCACAGCACCCAGCCCGCGCCCAGCACACCGAGCCCGGTGGCGACGATGACGGCGGTCCGCCGGTCGGCGATGTCCTGCTCGCGCAGCGACAGCAGGTTGGCCAGCTCGACCAAGGCCGCCTTGTCGAACTCCAGGCCGACCCGGTCGACCTGCTCGCGCAGCCTGCCCAGGTCGGCGGGCGAGATCGGCCGCGCCGCCGGGTCGGCGAGCTGGACCAGCGGGGCGAGCGCGGTGACCGTGGCCCGGAAGTCGTCCAGCCGGGCGATCAGCGCCGGGCCGAGGTCGCGGTTGTCGGTGGCGTCGATGCTCTTGCGGATCGCGTCGTCCGCGGCGGCCGCCGACCGGCCGACCCGGTCCCTGGCCACCGCGGCCTGCGCCTCGTAGCCCGCCACCAGATCGCGCGGGGCGTTGTCGGCGAGGGTCACCAGGTCGGTGTAGCGGCCCGCGTCGACCAGCACCGGTGGCAACCGCAGCAGCGCGGTGTCCATCAGGTAGTAGGAGTCCAGCTCCGGGTCGAGGATCAACTGCGAGGTGTCGCCGACCTTGGCCATCAGGGCGACCGAGAGGTCGACGACCTCGCCGTAGGCCTGATAGGCCGCCGAGCCGCTCGGCGGCCTGCCGAGCACCTCGGTGATCCGCTCGCGCAGCGCGGTCCACCTGGTCGTGGTGCCGAGGTCGGCGCCGAGTTCCGCGTCGACCCGGTCGACGTCCCGGACGGCGGCGGTGACCGCGTCCTGGCTGACCGCGGCGCCGCGGACCGCGGCCGACTGCGCCACGGTGAGCGCCCCGACCAGGGACACCGCGGGCCGCAGGTACCGCACGCCGCGCTGCTCGGCCTGGACGGTCTCGATCTCACGGCCGTTGGCCAGCCAGAACTGGCTGACGATGAACCCGAGTGGCACCAGCACCAGCAGCGTCGCGGCGAACGCCAGCAGGACCCGGGTGCCCCTCGATCGCGGCGCTGTGGTCGTCATCGGCGGTCCCGGTGCACGCCGACGGCGGAGCGTTCGGCATCGGACGGACCGGGCCTGCGCGGGCCGTCCGGCGGCCGCGCGCCCGGCGTGGCGCGCTGATCAGGCGGTGCCGGTCTCCCGGCCGGACGCTGTTCGGGCTGGTCAGTGGCACTGGCATGGCCACTGCGGGCCAGCACCTCGGTCTCGTAGGCGGCCTCGCCGTGCAGCGCGACGTCGAGCCCGGCGCGCTCCTGCCGCGGCGTCACCCGGTTGCCGACGATCTTGCCGACCAGCGTCCCGATGAGCAGCGTGACGACGAACGAGTAGCCGATCGTGGCGAGCACGACGAGCCCCTGCTTGCCGAGCAGCGAGTAGCCGCCGCCGTAGAACAGGCCGTCGGCGCCTGCGGGGTTCACCGACGTGGTGGCCAGCAGGCCCACCGAGAGCGAGCCGACGATGCCCGCGACCAGGTGCACGCCCGCGACGTCGAGGGAGTCGTCGTAGCCCAGCCAGGTCTTCATCGCCACGGCCAACGCGCACAGGGCGCCCGCCAGCAGGCCGACCACCACCGCGCCCATCGGGCCGATGAACCCGGCGCACGGCGTCACCGCGACCAGCCCGGAGATCACCCCGGACGCCGCGCCCAGCGAGGTGGGCTTGCCGTAGCGGATCTTCTCCACGGTGATCCAGGCCAGCATCGCGGTGGCCGCGGAGGTGTTGGTGTTGACGAACGCGTAGCCCGCCAGCGCGTCGGCGTGCAGGGCGGAGCCCGCGTTGAAGCCGAACCAGCCGAACCACAGCAGCCCGGCGCCGAGCAGCACGAACGGCAGGTTGTGCGGGCGCATCGGCTGCTCGGGCCACCCGCGCCTGCGGCCGAGCACGACCGCCATGGCCAGCGCCGCGGCGCCCGCGTTGACGTGCACCACGGTGCCGCCCGCGAAGTCCAGCGCGCCCATGCGCGCGGCCCAGCCGGTCGGCGAGAACACCCAGTGCGCGACCGGCGAGTAGACCAGCACGGCCCACAGCGCGATGACTGTGGTGAACGCGGCGAACTTCCAGCGGTCGGCGGTGGCGCCGGTGATCAGCGCCGCGGTGACCACGGCGAACATCATCTGGAAGCCGACGAACACGACCGGCGGGATCACCTGGGCGGTCTCGCCGGTGAATCCGGGGACCGCCTCGTCGAGGTTGGCCAGGCCGGCGAAGTGCAGGTCGCCGATGAAGCCGTTGCCCTGGCCGAACACCAGGCTGTAGCCGAGCACCACCCAGATCACGCTCACGATGGCCATCACCGTGAAGTTCTGCATCAGCATGCCGAGCACGTTCTTCGCCCGGACCATGCCGCCGTAGAAGAACGCCACTCCCGGGGTCATCAGCAGCACGAGCGCCGAGCTGGCGAGCACCCAGGCCGTAGCGCCGGCGTCCACCGTTGCCAGGTCGAACGGCATCGATCCTCCAGACAGGTGCGCGTCAGCGCGGTTCGGCCACGATCGAGGGAACACCATACCCACCCGGGCGCTAGTCAAGTGGCTTAGGTCACATACTGTCACCAGTGTTACCAATTGACCGAAGCCCGCGTGGTGAAGTGAATTTGTACGCGATGCGGACCCAGGATGGCCAGCGACCCGGCCGAAGTCGTCATGCACCGATACAGACGAACCCCGCCGCGCCCGCGCGAGCCGTCGCGCCCGCGTCTCTGACCTGCAGTTGAGCGCGCGCCAGTGCCCGCGCCGCGGGCAACCCCGCCGCGAGCCCCCGCTGGAGGGCGACCATGAGCGGCATCGTCTCCAGGTCCGGGATGGGCACCACGGACGCCACCACCTGGGCGGTCCCCCGGCCGACGAAGGTCGCGGCCAGCCCGAGCAGTTCGTCACCCGCGCAGACCACCGACCGGCCGGTGTCGCAGGAGGCGAGCACCACGGTGTGCGGCACGCGCGGCAGCCGCTCCAGGTCGTAGGCCACCAGCGGGCCGTCGTGCAGCAGCAGCGCGGAGAACAACGGGTTGTCGACCGCGAGCCGACCGTGCGCGGCCAGGTGGATGACGTCGGCGGTACCCAGGGCGGCCAGCACGGCGTCGACCGTGGCCTGGTCGCCGACCACCGCCGTGGTGCCGTGGACCGCCGCGACGGCTTCGGCCTCCGCGCGGGCCCCGGGCAGGGTCGGACCGGCGACGACGGCCACGCGGGGGCGCTCCACGGTGCGCACCGAGCGGGCCGCGAGCCACACCGTCGCGGACGGGGCGACGGTGACCGCCCGGCCGACGCAGCTCGGCAGCGCCGACCACGGCACGCTGTGCAGCGCGCCGGTCGGCACCACCACCAGCGGCAGGTCCGCGACCTCGGGCAGGTGCCCGAGCACCAGGGCGTCCAGCGCCGCCGCCGCGCGGTCGAGCAGGGCGATCGAGGGCGACCGGGCCGCGGCACGGTCGCCGGAGGCCAGCCTGCGCAACGCGAACAGCACCCGGTCGAGCAGCTCGGCGGCGTGCGCGACCGCCCCGATCCGGCGGAGCCGGAGCCTGCCATCGACCAGGGTCAGCGCGTGCAGGTCGCCGTCGAGCTGGAAGTACTCGACCATCGCCTGTCCGCCCAGCGCCGCCCGCACCGCCGCGGGTGACGCCGGGCGGGTCCGACCGTGGCCCGCGCCGGGGCGCAGCCGGTCCAGGTCGCGGATGCGGTGTTCCAGCGCCACCTGCCGCTGCCGCAGCGTCGCCTGCCCGGGGTCGCCCCGGTCCAGCCGCAGGGACACGACCCGCACCTGGGCCGTCAGGTCGGCGAGTTCCGGGTCTCGCGGGGGCAGCACCGGGCGGGCCGAGAGCCAGTTCGCGCGCCCGCGCTCGGCCCACTCGAAGACCCGGCCCGGTTTGCCCTCGCGCAGCGCCAGCCGCAGGCCCAACTCGGTCAGCTCGGCCCGGTGCACCGCGGAGTGCGCGCGCAGGTCGGTCGCGCCCAGGGCCGCGTGGTGTTCATCGAGGATGCGCAGACCGGCGCGGACGGCGCTCAGCGCGCCTGCCCGGTCGCCGTCGTCGTCGCGCAGCAGGGCCTCGGCGTACCAGCCGCGCGCCCGCAGCGCGGCAGGCCCCCGCCGACGCGCGGCCGAGCCTGCCTGCGCCAGATGCGCCCGCCGCAGCGCCCGCTCGCCGCGCGCCGCGGCCACCCGGGCCGCGACGAGCCGGGCCTCCACCGCCGCCGCGGGCCACCCGGTGCCCGCCAGCGTGTTCACCACGGCCGTGACCTGCGCGAGGCGGATACCCCGGCCGCCGTCGACCGCCAGCCGGGCGCGCAGCGCGGTCAACCGGGCCAGGGCCGCCCAGGCGGACCGGTCCTGCCGGTCGAACTCCCTGGTCGCCAGTTCCGCGTGCGCCCGGCCCGCGACCGGGTCGCCGCCGAGCAGCGCCGCCTGGGCCAGCAGCATCCGCAGCTCGGGCACCTTGAGCGCGCGCTTGTCCCGCTCGAACGCCCGCACGGCCCGCTCGGCCACCGCCGCGGCCTCGGTCGCCAGCCCCGCCGACAGCAGCAGCTCGCCCCGGTCCTGCAGGACGGGCGCGACCTGGCCGCCGTGCCGGACGATGTCGCGTTCCGCGCTGTCCAGACAGCGCAGCGCGGCGGGCACGTCCCCGCGCAAGGTCTCCACGAACCCGCGGTTCTCCGCGATGATCCCCACCACCAGGTGCCTGCCCAGCTCCCGCGCGATGGCGTCCGCCTCGGTGAGGTCGGCAACGGCGGCGGCGAACTGGTGCCGCTCGGCAAGCAGGATGCCCCGGTTCATCAGGGCGCGCTGCAGGTTGAGCCGGTCGTCGGACCGGCGCAGCAGCGGCACCGCGACCTGGTAGTCGGCGAACGCCTCGTCGAGCCTGCCGATCTGGTAGGCGATCACCGCGCGCTGGGCCCGCGCGACGGCGCCCGGGGTGCCGTCCAGCGTGCGCAGCGCGAGGCCGATGGTGCGCAGTGCCGCCTGCGGCCGCCCCCGCTGCACCATCGCGTAGGCCAGCTTCATCCGCGCCTCGCCCGCCAGCGCGGCCGAGCCGGCGGCACCCGCGAACCGGACGGCCCGGCGCAGGTGCACGATCGCCTCGTCGACGTCGGCGCACTGCAGCAGCGAGTGGCCCCACGCCTGCTCGGCCAGCGCCACCGCGACGCGGTCCCCCGCGTGGCGCCCCAGCCGCGACGCCCGCTCGGCCGCCGGGATCGCCCGCCGCGGGTCGTGGTCGGCGAGGCTCATCGCCGCACGTGCCTGCCGCAGCGTCGGAGTGGGGGCCACGATCGCCAAGGGTCCCGGCAACTCCCCCGCTCCGCCAACCCGATTTGTGCACCCGATGTATCAGCGACGGCGGCCTGTCACTCAGACAGGTGACCACTCACGAGTGGCAACAGGGAGAGGAAGTCATCCTATGAACCGTCGGAAGTTACTCATCCTGGCGCAGGCCGTCGCCTGCTCGGCAGCGATCGCGCTGACGTCGGTGAACACCGCGACCGCGGCGCCGGACAAGGCGGCCCCGCCGACGGCCGCGGACTCGGTCGTCATGGTGAACGGGGCGGGCAAGACCGTCACGCTGCCCGGGGCGGCCGCGGCCACGCTGCAGAGCGCGAGCGCCGGGGTGGGCAAGTCGGGTTACGCGGGCCGAGCGAGCAAGGGACCCAAGGTCGGTGCCGCGAAGGCCGAGCCAGGCGGCGTCGGGGTCAACTCGGTCATCGGCGCGGACGGCCGGGTGCAGGAGTCCGGGCCGTCGACGTATCCGTGGGGCGCGATCGCGCACCTGGAGACCAACCAGGGCGGCTGCACCGGTTTCATGCTCAGCCGCGACGTCCTGGTCACCGCGGGCCACTGCGTGCACTGGGGCGGCCAGTGGGTCACCTCGTACACGGTGACCCCGGGTCGCACCGGCAACACCAAGCCGTTCGGCACGTGCAGCGGCGGCATCAACGACGTCTGGACGACCGGGAACTGGATCAACGGCTACCCGTCCGACCACGACTACGGCATCGTCAAGCTCACCTGCGACATCGGCTACTCGACCGGCTGGTTCGGCTGGTGGTACAACCCCAGCGAGAACCTGGTGAACCAGTACTTCTACGTCGAGGGATACCCGGGCGACAAGCCGTACGGGACGATGTGGTGGGACGGCGACACCACCTATTCGCAGACGGCGAACAAGCTCTGGTACTGGATCGACACCGCGGGCGGCCAGAGCGGTTCCCCGGTCTACCACTACAACTCCGTCACCCCGGGACTCTGCGGCGGCTGGTGCGTGACCGGCATCCACACGAGCGGCGTGGCAGGGAGCAACCCCACCAACAGCGGCACCCGGTTCCGGCCTGATGTCATGTCGTTCATCAACTACTGGATCTCGCGGCCGTAACGGCTCCGGCACGTGGGCGTCCCCGCACGCGGGGACGCCCACGTGGCGAGTCCGGGCAACCTGGGAGGGTCTGTGTTCCGTCTCTGTGGCATGACGATTCGACTGGTGGTTCCCGCAGTGCTGGCGCTCGGTCTGGTGCTGGCCGGGTGCGGACAGCGGCCCGACGCGGTCGGCCCCGGCGCCCCGGCCATCGGGACCGCGGACGGCGGGGCCGAGCTGCGTGGCAAGACGTTCGTGTCGACCGCGGTCACCGACCAGGGGCAGCCGCGGACGATGGCCGAGGGCACCAAGGTGGAGCTCAAGTTCACCGCCGACGGCCTGCTGAACGCCAACGCCGGGTGCAACATGCTGACCGGCCCCGTCCGACTGGACCGCGGCACGCTCACCATGACCGACCTCAGCATCACCGATCTGGGCTGCGACCCGGTCCGGCACCAGCAGGACGAGTGGCTGTCCGCGTTCCTCGACGCGAAGCCGAGCTGGAAAGTCGCGGGCGAGGAGTTGTCCCTGTCGACGCCGACGGGCGCGATCGTGCTCGCCCAGCAGCGGGCGCTGCCGCTGATCGGCACCCAGTGGCAGGTCGACACCCTGGTCGACGGCCAGACGGCGGGCTCGGTGCCCGCGGGCGCGACGTTCGTGTTCAGCGCGGACAAGGTGACCATCACCGGCCTGTGCAACCTGCGCGAGGTGCCGTACCAGGCCGCAGGCACCACGCTCACCTTCGAGTTGGGCCCGATGACCCTGATGGCGTGCGCGCCGGAGATCATGACCGTCGAGAGCGCGGCCGTCGCGGCGTTCTCCGGCGCGGCCACCTACCGGATCGAGACCAACACCCTCACCATCACCAACGGCGACAAGGGCCTGCGCCTGCTCGCCCGCCCCTGACCACAGCGCTCCCGGCAACGGTCCGGCCCGCCGACCCGATGCACCCAGTACCCACCGGTGTATCAGCGGCGGCGCCCGAGGCATCACGGGTATGACCACCCACGAGGAGCGCACCATGACCGACGACCATCCACCGCTGAGCTGCAAGCAAGACGACCTGGTGGTGCACGTGCCCCACCTGGACCTGGTGACCTCCGTGCTGGCCGGGCTCGGCTACGGGTTCGCCCGCGAACCGGAGGTCGACCAGCGGCTCGACCTCGCTCTGCTCACGCTGACCGAGCCCGCCGAGTCCGGGCCCAAGCGGGTCGAGGACATCGAGACCGTGTTGTCCGAGGTGCGGGAGAACGCCCGTGGCCGCTTCGGCGGATGGGTACCGCTGATCGGCAAGAACCGCCATCTGGAGCATGTGATCGGCTTCCCGCAACCGCAGTCGCACTCGGCGCGGGACCCGAAGCCGGTGCCGCGCGGCCCGAAGGTGAACCCGAACCGGGAGGCAGGCCGAGGTGTGCGGGTGGGCATCCTGGACACCCGGTTGTACCCGCATCCTGATCTGATCGGCCGGTTCATCGCCGATCGAGCCGACCTCCGGTTCCCGGCGCCCACGGAGATCCTGCACCAGCGCGCGGGCCACGCCACCTTCGTCGCGGGTCTGGTGCTGGCCGCCGCCCCGGCGGCGGAGCTGGTCGTGCGGGCGGTGCTCGACGACAGCGGTCGGGCCACGACCTGGGACACCGTGCGCAGGATGGCGAGCTTCGCCGACAGCGGGATCGACATCCTCAACCTCTCGCTCGGCTGCCGCACCGCCGACGGCAAACCGCCGCTGCTCATCGGCCGGGCCGTCGAAGTCCTGAACACCGGGATGCTGATCGTGGCCGCCGCGGGCAACCACGCGCTGGCGCCCAATGGCAACGCACCCACCTGGCCTGCCGCGTTGCCCGGGGTCATCGCGGTCGGGGCCACCGAAGCCGGGGGAACCAGCACCGCGGCCTTCAGCCCGAACCTGCCGTGGATCACCTGCACGGCGCCGGGGACGAACGTGGTCGGTCTTTACCTCACCGCGACGGTCGACGTCGAGCCGCGCCCCACCCAGTTCACCGGATACGCCGACTGGGAGGGAACCTCGTTCGCCACCGCCATTGTCAGCGGCGCCGTCGCGGCCGCTGTCGTGCCGGGCAAGGTCACCGCGCGCGAGGCACTGAAGCGGCTGCTGGCCGAACCCGGCAACGCGGTCGCCGAGTTCGAGCTGCGGCGTCCGGCGCTCAGCGGGTGACCGGGACCGACCACCGGCCCACACGCGGCCATTCGCGCGTCGTCTGGCATCACTGGGTCGGGTGCCTGCGTCTCGGGCGGTAGGTTCGCCCGGACGGTGATCAAGCGTGCGGGATGGGAGCCGGCGTGACGCAGGGCGAGCAGGCGGAGCATCAGGTCGTGATCACGACCACTGATGGCGAGGACGCCGCCGGTGTCCTGGCGAAGGGCATCGTTGGTGCTCGACTGGCCGCGTGTGTGCAGGTCGTTGGTCCGATTCGAAGCATCTATCACTGGGACGGCGAGGTTCAGGACGATCAGGAGTGGCAGTGCTGGATCAAGACCACCGGTGACCGCGTTGCTGAACTGACCGAGTGGATCAAGGCGAACCACAGCTATGACGTGCCGGAGGTTGTGGCATTGCCGGTGCTCGGCGGTAGCCCGGAGTACCTCGCGTGGGTCACCTGCGAGACCCGCCGGAACTGACTCCCGTGGTGTGCGAGCCCCTTCGCATGCGGCTGAGCTGCGCCAAGGGAACCGCTGAGCGGGTGACCGGGACCGACCACCGGCCCCGGTCACCCGCCGCGGCGGCTACGGCTGGAGGTCGGTGGCGGTCAGGAACGAGCCGTCCATGTAGAACGGCGTGGACGTGTGCTCGTGGGTGATCCACCAGGTGCCGTCGACCTTGCGCAGGCACACGGTCGCGCGGAACCACATCTCGAACCCCTCCGGGGCCTCGTGCGGGGTCGCGGCGAGCTTGTTCAGGCTGTGGCAGTAGGCGATGTCGCCGCCGACGGTCACCTCCAGGTCGCGGATCGTCAGGCCGATGGGGCCCGCGAACCCGTCCATCCAGCTCTGCCGGGCGGCGGCGTCGCGCACGTCCGGGCCAAGGTGGCGCAGCGGCGGCGCGAGGTCGTACTGCACGACGTCCGGCGCGTAGTGGGCGACGAGCCGCACGGCGTCGCGCGCCCACAGCGCCGTCGCCTGGTCGGCGATCACCTCGCGGATCTGGGCCTCGTCCTGGCTTGTGCGGACGCTGACGGTGCTGGTCATGGTGCCCTCCCGGGCTCCGGCGCCCCGGCTGGGCGCCACTCATCCGGGATGTAGAAGCAGCGGGACCGGTTTCGACATCCGGGTGAGAGTATTTTTCCGCAGCTTCGTGGAGGCACCGATGAAGTACTTGATCATGGTCTACAGCAACCCGGCGTCGCGGGCGCGCTGGGAGACGCTCACCGACGAGCAGCAACTGGAGTTCGGCCGCGGCCACCTCGGTCTCACCGAGAGCCTGGCCCAGTCCGGCGAACTGGTCGTGTCCGAAGGCCTGGCGGACCCGGCACTGGCCAAGCGCGTCTCGGTGCGCGAGGGCAGGACACTGACCAGCGACGGGCCGTTCGCCGAGGTGAAAGAGCTGCTCGCGGGCTTCTACCTGGTCGAGTGCGACAGCATCGACCGGGCGGTCGAGCTGGCCGCGCGGGTGCCCGACGCCGAGTTCGGCGAGGTCGAGGTGCGCCCGGTGCTGGACATGAGCGGGTGGGAGCTGTGACCCGCGGGTGAACACGACGACGGAGGTCGAGGACCTGCTGCGCGAGTTGGCGCCGCGGGTCCTCGGCGCCCTGGTCCGGCGCCACGGCGGGTTCGACGTCTGCGAGGACGCGGTGCAGGAGGCCCTGCTCGCCGCCGCGCTGCAATGGCCGACCGAAGGCGTGCCGGACAACCCGCGGGGCTGGCTGACCACCGTCGCGTCCCGGCGGCGGACCGAGTCGTGGCGGGCCGACTCGGCGCGGCGGCGCCGGGAGGAGACCGCCGCCGCGCAGGCGCCGCCGAACCCCGACCCCGCCCCTGCCGTCGACGACACGCTCACCCTGCTGCTGTTGTGCTGTCACCCGTCGCTCACCCAGGTCTCGCGGGTGGCGCTGACCCTGCGGGCGGTGGGCGGGCTGAGCACCGCGGAGATCGCCCGCGCGTTCCTGGTCCCGGAGGCCACCGTGGGCCAGCGGATCAGCCGGGCCAAGCAGCGGATCAAGGCCGACGGCGCCGAGTTCCGGCTGCCGCCGCCCGCCGAGGTCGCCGAGCGGACGGCGGCGGTGCTGCACGTGCTGTACCTGATCTTCAACGAGGGCTACACCGCCAGCTCCGGGGCCGCCCTGCACCGCGTCGAGCTGACCGGCGAGGCGATCCGGCTCACCCGGCAGGTCCGCGACCGGCTGCCCGACGACGGCGAGGTCGCCGGGCTGCTCGCCCTCATGCTCCTCACCGACGCCCGCAGGCCCGCCCGGACCAGGCCGGACGGCGCGCTGGTCCCGCTGGCCGAGCAGGACCGCACCCGGTGGGACGCTCAGACCATCGCCGAGGGGGTCACGCTGATCACCGCGACGCTGGCGAGCGCGCCGATCGGCCCCTATCAGCTCCAGGCCGCCATCGCCGCCGTGCACGACGAGGCGGCGAGTTCGGCGGACACCGACTGGCCGCAGATCCTCGGCCTCTACCACCTGCTCGACGCCATCGCGCCCGGGCCGATGGTCACCCTCAACCACGTTGTCGCGGTGGCCATGGTGCACGGCCCGCGGGTCGGCCTGCGGCGGCTCGCGGCCGCGGCGGCCGACCCGGCGCTCGCGGGCCACCACCGGGTGCACGCCGTCCGCGCCCACCTGCTCGACCTCGCGGGCGACCGGGACGCCGCGCGCACCCAGTACGAACTGGCAGCCCGCAGCACGCTCAGCGTCCCGGAGCAGCGCTACCTCAACTCCCGCGCCGCCCAGCTCACCTGAACCGACTCAGCCCTCGAAGTCGTCCGGGTTCGGGCCGTAGCGCGTGCCGGTGTCCAGGCCCGCGAGCACCGCGAGGTCGTCGTCGGCCAACTCGAAGTCGAACACCTCGATGTTGGCCTTGATCCGCGCGGGCGTCACCGACTTCGGGATCACCACGTTGCCGAGTTGGACGTGCCAGCGCAGCAACACCTGCGCGGTCGACTTGCCGTACTTCTCCGCGATGCGGCTGACCGTCGGGTCGGCGACCAGGTTGCCCTGGGCCAGCGGGCTCCACGCCTCGGTCGCGATGGCGTGCGCGGCGTGGTACGCGCGCAGCTCGGCCTGCGGCAGGTTCGGGTGCAGCTCGATCTGGTTGACCGCCGGAACCGTGTCGGTCTCGGCGAGCAGGCGCTCCAGGTGCGGCACGTGGAAGTTGGACACGCCGATGGACCGGGCGCGACCCTCGGCGCGGATCTTCTCGAACGCGCGCCAGGTGTCGACGTAGGCGTCGCGGCCGGGCGAGGCCCAGTGGATCAGGTACAGGTCGACGTAGTCGAGCTTGAGCTTCGCCAGGCTCTCGTCGAACGCGCGCAGGGTCGAGTCGTAGCCCTGGTCGGAATTCCACAGCTTGGTGGTGACGTACAGCTCCGCGCGCGGCAGGCCGGACGCGGCGATCGCGGCGCCGGTCCCGGACTCGTTGCCGTAGATCGCGGCGGTGTCGATGCCGCGGTAGCCGGCCTCGATCGCGGTGGTCACCGCGTCGCCGACAGCGGCGTCGGGTACCTGCCACACGCCGAAACCGAACTGCGGGATGGTGGTGCCGTCGTTGAGCTTGACGTCAGGAACGTTGGGCATGAACCGACTTCCTCTGCGTGACCGGCTTGATTCGTCCACCAGCGAACAACTGCCTGCCGCCCGGTATTTCTTCCCGAACCGCCGCGCGGCCCCACCGATTCACTCGATAGGGCCGCGCGGTGCAGGTGCTCACCCGCTGTAGGCGTCCAGCGGCGGACAGGAGCAGACCAGGTTGCGGTCGCCCTTGGCGCCGTCGATGCGGCGGACCGGCGGCCACACCTTCGCGGCGGTGATCCCGGCCGGGTACACGGCCTCCTCGCGGGTGTACGGGTGGTCCCACTTGCCCGCGATCGACGCGGCCGTGTGCGGTGCGTTGGCCAGCGGGTTGTCGGCCGCGGGCCAGTCCCCCGCCGCGACCCGGTCGATCTCGCCCTTGATGGCGATCATGGCCGCGCAGAAGCGGTCCAGCTCGGCCAGGTCCTCGCTCTCGGTCGGCTCGACCATCAGCGTGCCCGCAACGGGGAACGACATCGTCGGCGCGTGCAGCCCGTAGTCGGCGAGCCGCTTGGCCACGTCGTCCACGGTGACGCCGGTGACCTTGGTGATCCCGCGCAGGTCGAGGATGCACTCGTGGGCGACGAAGCCGCCCGCCCCGGTGTAGAGGACCGGGAAGTGCTCGTCGAGCCGCCGGGCGACGTAGTTGGCAGACGCGACCGCGGTGAGCGTCGCGCGGCGCAGGCCGTCGGCGCCCATCATCCGTACATACGCCCAGGAGATCGGCAGGATCGACGCGCTGCCCCACGGCGCGGCGCTGATCGGGCCGACCCCGGTGGCCGGTCCGGCCAGCGGCTGCAGCGGGTGGTTGGGCAGGAACGGCGCGAGGTGCGACCGCACGCCGATCGGGCCGACGCCGGGGCCGCCGCCGCCGTGCGGGATGCAGAAGGTCTTGTGCAGGTTCAGGTGCGAGACGTCCGAGCCGAACTTGCCGTAGCGGGCCAGGCCGATGAGCGCGTTGAGGTTCGCGCCGTCGACGTAGACCTGGCCGCCCGCGTCGTGCACCAGCCCGCACACCTCGCGCACGGTGTCCTCGTACACCCCGTGCGTGGACGGGTAGGTGATCATGATCGCGGCCAGGTCGGCGCGGTGTTCCTCGACGGTCGCGCGCAGGTGGGCCAGGTCGATGTTGCCCGAGTCGTCGCACTTGACGACCGCGACGCGCATGCCCGCCATGACCGCGCTGGCCGCGTTGGTGCCGTGCGCGCTCGACGGGATCAGGCAGACGTCGCGCTCGCCGTGGCCCTGGCTCCGGTGGTACGCGCGGATCGCGAGCAGGCCCGCGAACTCGCCCTGGCTGCCCGCGTTCGGCTGCAGGCTCACCGCGTCGTACCCGGTCAGCTCGGCCAGCCATGCCTCCAGGTCGGCCACGATCCGCAGGATGCCCGCGGCGTCCTCGGCGGGCGCGAACGGGTGCAGGTCGGCGAACGCGGGCCAGGTGATCGGCTCCATCTCGGCGGTCGCATTGAGCTTCATCGTGCACGAGCCGAGCGGGATCATGCTGCGGTCGAGCGCGACGTCCTTGTCCGACAGGGTCCGCAGGTAGCGCAGCAGCGCCGTTTCGGAGTGGTGCGTGGCGAACACCGGGTGCGTCAGATAGTCCGACGTGCGGACCAGCGCGGCGGGGATGGCGTCGGCGGTGTCGGCGTCGAGCGCGTCGACATCGCCGGTCACGCCGAACGCCTGCCAGACAGCGCGCAGGTGCTCGCGGGTCGTGGTCTCGTCGGCGGCGACGCCCACGTGGTCGGCGTCGGCCAGGCGCAGGTTGACGCCCAGCTCGCGCGCCGCGGCGACGACGTCGGCCGCCTTGCCGGGCACCCGGGCGAGCACGGTGTCGAAGAAGGCGCCGTGCGCCACGTCGACCCCGCCCGCGCGCAGCCCGGCGGCCAGCACCGCGGCCATCCGGTGCGCGCGGGTCGCGATCGCGCGCAGGCCCTCGGGGCCGTGGTAGACCGCGTACATCGACGCCACGACAGCCAGCAGCACCTGCGCGGTGCAGATGTTGGACGTGGCCTTCTCGCGGCGGATGTGCTGCTCACGGGTCTGCAGGGCGAGCCGGTAGGCCAGGGCGCCGTCCGCGTCGGTGCTGACGCCGACCAGGCGGCCGGGGAGCTGGCGCTCCAGGCCCTTGCTCACGGCCATGTAGCCCGCGTGCGGCCCGCCGAAGCCCATCGGCACCCCGAAGCGCTGCGTGGTGCCCACGACGACGTCCGCGCCGATCTCGCCGGGTGGGCGCAGCAGGGTGAGCGCCAGCAGGTCGGCGGTGACCGCGACCTTGGCGCCGCGCGCGACCGCGTCGGCGATCAGCGCCTCGTGGTCGCGCACCGCGCCGGACGCGCCGGGGTAGGACAGCAGCACACCGAAGAAGTCGCCCTCGGGCAGCCCGTCGGCCAGGTCGGCGACGACGACCTCGATGCCGAGCGGCTCGGCGCGGGTCTCGATGACCGCGATCGTCTGCGGGAAGGTGTCCGCGTCGACCACGAACCGGGCCGACTTCGACCGACCCGCCCGGCGCACCAGCGTCATCGCCTCGGCCGCCGCGGTGGACTCGTCGAGCATGGAGGCGTTGGCCGTGGGCAGCCCGGCCAGGTCGGCGACCATGGTCTGGAAGTTGATCAGCGCTTCCAGCCTGCCCTGGGAGATCTCCGGCTGGTACGGGGTGTAGGCGGTGTACCAGGCGGGGCTCTCCAGCACGTTGCGGCGGATCACCGGCGGGGTGAGCGTGCCGTAGTAGCCCAGGCCAATCATCTGGGTCAGCACGCGGTTGCGCCCGGCCAGCTCGCGCAGCTCGGCCAGCGCGCCCGCCTCGGTCGCGGGCGCGGGCAGGTCGAGGGTCAGCTCGCCCTCGCGAATCGACTCCGGCACCGCGTGCCGCGCCAGCTCGTCGAGCGACCCGACGCCGATCGCGGCGAGGATCGCGGCCAGCTCGGCGGGCCGGGGCCCGATGTGGCGGTCGGCGAACGGGGTGCCGTGCTCCAGCGCGGCGAGGGGGATGCGGTCCATGTGCGAGCCTCCGGCGTTCGGGGTCGGGCCGAGAGCGGGCGCGTGCCCGCTGGGCCCTCCCCCTCTGTCCGTGCCCGGTTGGCCGGGCGCCTGAGAGCTTCGTCCGCGGGCGGACTTGCACCTTCGGCGGGGCGCCCCGGTGGTGACCGGGAAACCCGCTTTCCAGAGGCGTCTCGCCCGCGCGGTCCGTTTGCCTGAGAGGTTCCGGGGAGGAGTTGCTCCTTCGGCGCCGATCCGGTGGGTGCACCGGTCGACTCTCCCGCGCGGGTTTGTGCGACGACCAGGTGAGTCTAACCCGTCGGGGCGTAACTCGATTGCCCGCGGCCGGGTGTTCGCGGTCCACTGCGGACATGGACACCGCCGCGCTCGACGCCTTCGACCAGCAGCTTCGCCGCGACCTGAGCCCCGGCGACGGCCACACCGCCGTCGAGCGCACCGCCCGGCTCACCCGCCAGGTCAGCACGATCCCGCAGGGCTGGTCCGGGATTGTGTGGTCCGACCTGGACGAGGACACCGCCGACGCGGCCATCGCGGCGGAGGTGGCGCGGTTCCGGGGCGTCGCGGGGTTCGAGTGGAAGCACTACCACCACGACCGCCCGGCCGACCTGCCCGCGCGGCTGCTGGCCGCGGGCCTGACCGCCGGACCGGACGAGGCCGTGCTGGTCGCCGAGGCCGCCGCGGTGCCCGACTTCGCCCCGCCCGCCGGGGTGACGCTGCTCGACGTGACCGACGCGGCCGGGATCGAGCGGGCCGTGGACGTGCACGGGGACGTCTTCGGCTACGACGTCGGCGGGCTCCGGGCCCGGCTGCTGGCCCAGCTCGCGGCCGCGCCGGACACCCTCGACATGGTGCTGGCCGTCGCGGGGGACGTCGCGGTCAGCGCCGCCCGCACGGAGTACTACCCCGGCACCGAGTTCGCGGGCCTCTGGGGCGGCGGCACCCTGGAACCCTGGCGCGGCAAGGGAATCTACAAAGCCCTGGTCAGCCACCGGGCCCGCCGGGCACAGGCCCGCGGCGCCCGCTACCTCCAGGTCGACGCGCTGCCGACGAGCGGCCCGATCCTGGCGCGGGTCGGGTTCACCCGGCTCACCACGACCACGCCGTACACCTTCGGCTAGCCGGCGTTGCGGGTCTTGCGTCGCTGGGTCAGTTCGTCCTCGGTCGGCTGGGTCAGCTCGACGCCGTCCGCGCGTTCCGCGGGGAACTCGTGGATGGTGCCGCTGATCTCGCGGATCGCGCCGCTGACCGCGATGCCGAACACGCCTTGGCCGCCCTGGAGCAGGTCGACGACCTCTTCCGGCGAGGTGCACTCGTAGACCGTGGTGCCGTCGCTGAACAGGGTGATCTTGGCCAGGTCGCGCACGCCGCGGCGGCGGAGGTGCTCGACGGCCACCCGGATGTTCTGCAGCGAGACGCCCGTGTCGAGCAGGCGCTTGACGACCTTGAGGACCAGGACGTCCTTGAACGAGTACAGCCGCTGCGACCCGGAGCCGTGTGCGCTGCGCACCGTCGGGACGACCAGACTGGTGCGCGCCCAGTAGTCGAGCTGCCGGTAGGTGATCCCGGCGATCTGGCACGCGGCAGGACCCCGGTAGCCGACGAACTCGTCCGGCAGTGAGGCGTCCGGGAACAGTTCGCCCTGCTCTCCGGCGTCAGCCCCGACGGGACCGTGCTCGAACACGCCTGCCTCCCCTCGTCCGGCCACCGCTGGCCGGCGAACGAGACCGCACGTTCCGCTGTGGGGAACCGTCGGCCGAGCGGATCGACCGGTGTGCTCCTGCACCGAATCACACCGGCGCGATTCGCTCATCCCTGACGGTAAGACGGGCACGGGTACAGGTCAACGCGACGCGCGGAACAAGAGCGAAGCCAAGCAAACCACACTGGTTCGAGACCCGCCGCAACGCAGGCAACCACGCAGTTCGTCCACCCACCCGGACGGCGCGAAGCCCCAACCACACCGAATCGCGCCGCGCCACACCGTGGTTTACCCACCTCGACGGCGCGCAGCGCCGAGCCACGCTGGATCGCGAGAGAACGCACCGTGGGTGACCACGCAATTTGGTTACACACCTCGATGGCGCGCAGCGCCGAGCCACGCTGGATCGCGAGAGTCCGCACCGTGGGGGTCTGGGGCTCGGGCCCCCAGAGACAACGCGGAGCGCACCCGGCTCATGCTCTCCATGAGCATGGGTCCCCCATGCGCGGCGCGGCGCGGCTCTCAGGTGTCGGCGCCGCGGAAGTCCTCTGGCGAGACGGAGTCGAGGAACTCGCGGAACTTCTCGACCTCGTCCTCCTGCTCGTCGGGGATGATGAGCCCGGCCTCCTGCAGCACCGAGTCCTCCGCGTGGATCGGCACGCCGACCCGCAGGGCCAGGGCCACCGAGTCGCTGGGCCGGGCGGACACCCGGACGTCGCCGTCGAACACCAGTTCGGCGAAGAAGGTGCCCTCGCGCAGGTCGGTGATTCGGACCTGTTCCAGTTCGCGGCCGAGCGCGCCGATGACGTCTTTGAGCAGGTCGTGGGTCAGCGGCCGCGCGGGCCGCACGCCCTGCTGCTCCAGCGCTATCGCGGTCGCCTCGACCGATCCGATCCAGATCGGGAGGTACCGCTCTCCTTCGGTCTCACGCAGCAACAAGATCGGCTGGTTCGCGGGCAACTCCACCCGCACTCCCACGACGCGCATCTCGCTCATCGGGCTCGCCTCCCTCCGCTCGCTGGGGCATCGGCGTCCCGTCCTGTCGAGGATCGCTCATCGCCTACTTCGACGCTACCCGCCATCCGGTCCCCACGCCGGAGTATCTCATGGTGATCAGATCACAATGGGCTACCACGTGGGGTGGAAAATCAGTTTCCGGTCACTCGCCGCAGACCGGCCTTCACCAGCAGCGAGTGCAGTCCGACCGAAAGCGCCGCCAGTTCGCGCGCGATCTCGTCGGCGCGCGCCCGCGCCGCCGGGTCGCGCTGCCGGTACATCGGCGCCACGATCTGTTCCAGCAGGCCGACCTCGCGGTCCGCCGACGCCCGGAACGCCCGCAGGTGTCGGGGTTCGATGCCGTACTCGGCCATCGCCGCCGCGGTGCGGGCCACCTCGACCGCGGCCGAGTCGTAGAACCCGGCCGGGCCCGGCCGCAGCAGGCCGTACTGCTCCAGGTCCGCCAGCAGCGCCTCGTCGGTGCCCGCGCGCGCGAGCAGTTCCTCGCGGGTGAGCCGCAACTCGGGGCGTGGGGCGAACTCCTGCGCCGCGGGCGGCTCGGTGGGCACGGCGACCAGCCCTCGCGGCGGGCGGGGCACGGCCACGACGACCTCGGGGGTGCCGCCGCGGTCGGCCTGGTCGAGCTGCTCCCGGATCACCTTGAGCGGCAGATAGTGGTCGCGCTGCGCCGCGAGCACGAACCGCAGCCGCGCGATGTCCGCCTCGGTGAACCGCCGGTATCCCGACGGTGTGCGCTCGGGGCTGACCAAGCCCTCGGTCTCCAGGAACCGGATCTTGGAGATGGTCACGTCCGGGAAGTCGGGGCGAAGTCGCGCGAGTACCGCCCCGATGCTCATCCCGTCACGCGCGGACCGACCGGCCGCCGTCACGGTGATACCTCCTAGGCGCCCGCGCCCGCGGGGGTGAGGAACACCAGGCGGAACTTGCCGATCTGAACCTCGTCTCCGCCGGAGAGCACCGCCTGGTCGACCGGCTCGCGGTTGACGTAGGTGCCGTTGAGGCTGCCGACGTCGATCACCACGAACTCGCCGCCCTCACGGCGGAACTCCGCGTGCCTGCGGGACACGGTGACGTCGTCGAGGAAGATGTCGCTGTCCGGGTGCCGTCCCGCGCTGGTGGTGTCGCGGTCGAGCAGGAACCGGGACCCCGCGTTGGGTCCGCGCTTGACCACCAGCAGGGCGGTTCCGGCCGGAAGGGCGTCGACGCCCGCCGGGACCGCGGAGGGGGCTTCCACCACACCCTCCGGGTCCGCTTCCTTGAGGAAATCTGCCCGGAATACCGAAGTCCGCTCCGGAGACTGCTCCGGCGGGACGCCGGGCCCGTCGTTCGTGCTCACCTGAGCTCTCCTCCTGCTGGTCAATTCCGCTGAACAGGGCTAAACGTACCGTGCGCGATCAGCAGGGGGGATGGTGGCACCCCTCCCGGTCGCGCGCGGCCGAACGAAGATCGTCTCACGCCTCGGTGATCGCCTGGTAGGCGTCGGCGTCGAGCAGCGCGTCGAGCACGTCCGGGTCGTCGACGGTGATCTCGAAGAGCCAGCCCTCGCCGTAGGGATCGGAATTGAGCAGCTCAGGCTGGTCGACCACCGGATCGTTGACGGCGACCACTTCGCCCGCCACCGGGGCGTAGATCTCGGACACGCTCTTGGTCGACTCGACTTCGCCGACCGGCGCACCCGCGTCCACCCGGTCGCCGACCTCGGGAAGCTGGACGAAGACGACGTCGCCGAGTTGCGATTGCGCGTACTCGGTGATGCCGACGCGGATGATGACCTCGCTCTTGGTCGCCACCCACTCGTGTTCGTCGGTGTAGCGGAGTTCTTCGGGAATCACCTTGTGTCGCCCTCTCACGACTGGGACAGGTCGGCAGATCCTAGTGTCCCGAGTTGGAGGTTCGGTGCCGGATCCGGTGATCCGCGTGGTGGCTGGCAAGGCGGCGGGAAGTTCGTAGTACCGGGTTGTACTTGGGCTTTCCGGCAACGCGGCCAGGCGCCGCGCGGGCGCCGGAGGCGGTGCCTAACCTCTGACTCGGGACACTAGAGTGCGCAGCGCCGCCCGCGTCTGCACGACATAGAGCAGGCCGGACCAGAGGAAGAGCAGGCCGCCCCAGATGGCCAGGCCGTAGGCGATCGGGCGGGCCGCGGTCGCGGCCGTGGACGCGCCCTGGCCGAGCAGCAGCAGGGGGAACGAGTACATCAGGTTGAACGTCGCGGCCTTGCCGATGTAGGTCACCTCGGGTGGGGCGAACCCGCCCCGGCGCAGGACCGCGATGCAGACCGCGACGAGCAGGTCGCGCCCGACCAGCACCGCGGCCACCCACCACGGCACGATGTCGCGCAGCACGAACGCCAGGATCGTGGCCAGGGTGTAGAGCCGGTCGGCGGCGGGGTCGAGCAGCGCGCCGAGCCTGCTGGTCTGGTTGAGCCAGCGCGCGATCTTGCCGTCGAGCCAGTCGGTGAAGCCACTGAACATCAGCACGGCGATGGCCCAGCCGTCGGCCTGCGGGCCGAGCAACAGGTAGAGGAAGACCGGGACGCCCGCGAGCCGGAGCATGCTCAGCACGTTCGGGATCGTCCACACGCGGTCGGACAGCTCACCCGCACTGCTCTGCGCATCCTCGGCCATGGCCGAAGCGTATTCGGCGGCACCGCCCGGGCCGACATGAGCCCGCGGGTGCGAGTCCGCGCAGGTCAGGCAGCCGATCGGTCGTCGCGGCCGGGTGACCACCCCTGGCGCTCAAGCGCCTCCGCGGTGAGCGCGCAGGGCCTGCCGAACCCGTCGAGGCCGATCCAGCGGGCGCCGCCGCGGCCCGGCTCCAGCACGAACGCGTGGCCGCGGCTCCACACCACGCTGCACGGCGCGGTGGGCAGCCCGCGCGGGGCCGGATCGGCGTCCTCACTCATGCCATCCCCTCGCAGGCTCGGTGATGCCGCTCGCAAGCTCGCTCATTGCCGGTGCCTCCGACAGCAGTGTCCGGCGCCGGTCCGCGGGCGCGGAAGCCCGTCCACATCATGGACGGGCGCCGCGCGGTCAGCCGCGCAGCTCCGGGAAGTCCTCGTCGAGGTACTCGCCGGGGACCCGGGCGGTGGCGTCGGCGTGGACCTCGTTCTCCCGGCCGCGCAGCTCGACCCGGCGGATCTTGCCGGAGATCGTCTTGGGCAGCTCGGCGAACTCCAGGCGGCGGATTCGCTTGTAGGGCGCCAGGTGCTCGCGGGCGAAGCCGAGGATCGAGCGGGCGGTGTCCGCGTTCGGCTCGTGGCCCGCGGCCAGCACGACGTACGCCTTGGGCACGGCGAGCCGGATCGGGTCGGGTGAGGGGACGACCGCGGCCTCGGCGACGGCCTCGTGCTCGATGAGCACGCTCTCCAGCTCGAACGGCGAGATCCGGTAGTCCGACGCCTTGAACACGTCGTCGGCGCGGCCGACGTAGGTGATGTAGTCGTCCGCGTCGCGGGAGCCGACGTCGCCGGTGTGGTAGTAGCCGCCGCGCATGGCCTCGGCGGTGCGCTCCGGGTCGTCGGAATAGCCGACCATGAGCCCGACCGGCCGGGCGCTCAGGTCGATGCAGATCTCGCCCTCGTCGCGCACCTCCCCGCTGGCCGGGTCGACCAGGGCGATGGTGAACCCGGGCAGGGCCCGGCCCATCGAGCCCGGCTTGACCGGCTGGCCCGGGGTGTTGGCGACCTGGACGCTGGTCTCGGTCTGCCCGAACCCGTCGCGGATCGTCACCCCCCAGGCGCGCGAAACCCGCTCGATGACCTCGGGGTTGAGCGGCTCCCCCGCGCCGACGACCTTCGCGGGCGGCGTGCGCAACTGGGTGAGGTCCGCCTGGATCAGCATGCGCCACACCGTGGGCGGCGCGCAGAAGCTGGTGACGCCGCACCGGTCCATTTGGGACATCAGGGCGGTCGCGTCGAACCGGGCGTAGTTGTGGATGAAGACCGTCGCCTCGGCGTTCCACGGCGCGAAGACGTTGCTCCACGCGTGTTTCGCCCAGCCGGGCGAGGAGATGTTGAGGTGCACATCGCCGGGTCGCAGGCCGATCCAGTACATAGTGGACAGATGGCCGACCGGGTAGGACACGTGGGTGTGCCGCACGAGCTTGGGCCGCGCGGTCGTCCCGGAGGTGAAGTAGAGCAGCAGCGTGTCGGTGGCCCCGGTCGGCCCGTCCGGGGTGAACTCGTCGGCCGCGGCGGCGCTGTCGGCGTAGCCCGCCCACCCGTCGACCGGGTCGCCCACGGCGATCCTGGTGTAACGGCCGGGCACGTCGTCGAACTTGGCGGCGTCGGCCGAGCGGGCGATGACGTGCTTGGCGAGACCGCGGTCCACCCGGTCGCGCAGGTCGGCGGCGGCGAGCAGGGTGGTCGCCGGGATGATCACCGCGCCGAGCTTCATCGCGGCGAGGATGGTCTCCCACAGCTCACCCTGGTTGCCGAGCATGAGGATCACCCGGTCGCCGCGGGCGACACCCTCCGCGCGCAGCCAGTTCGCCACCTGGTTCGACCGGCGCGACAGCTCCGCGAAGGTCCACTTCCGCTCGGCCCCGTCCTCCTCGACGATCCACAGCGCTGGCCTGCTCGCGGTCGGCTCCTCGGCGGCGACCACGTCGAACCAGTCGAGGGCCCAGTTGAAGCTCGACAGCTCGGGCCACCGGAACTCCGCGCGGGCGCGGTCGTAGTCCTCGCCGTGGTCGATCAGGAAATCACGGGCGGCCCGGAAAGCCGCGGTGGCCTCGCTCACGGTGTGCTGCTCCTCGACGAATAGGAAACCGTGGCTGGCAGCCTGCCGGACCGTCCGGGCGAACGCCACCCGCACATGGGGAGGGTCTACTCGCCGCGGAACTCCGGCGGCCTGCGCTCCAGGAACGCCTGCACGGCCTCGCCGAGGTCCTTGCTGGGCAGGAAAGCGGCGTTCCACGCGGAGACGTAGCGCAGGCTGTCCGCGACCCGGCGCTCGCGGTCGTGGCCGAGCACGTCCTTGGTGCCCTGCACGGCCAGCGGCGGGTTCGCCGCTATCTCGGCCGCCAGCGCGCGGGCGGCGTCGAGCAGCGCGGCCTGGTCGGGGTGGACGTCGTTGACGAGGCCGATGCGCAGGGCGCGGCCGGCATCGATGTCCTTGCCGGTGAACGCCAACTCGCGCAGATGGCCCTCGCCGATGATCCCGGCCAGCCGCTGCAGGCTGCCGATGTCGGCCACGATCGCCAGCTTCACCTCGCGCACGCTGAACTTCGCGTCCGCGCTCGCCACCCGGATGTCGGCCGCCGCGACGACGTCCACGCCGCCACCGATGCACCAGCCGCTCACCGCCGCGATCACCGGCTGCCTGCACGCCGCGACGGCGGTGACCGCGTCCTGCATGGCGCGGATCTTGTCGAGGAACCGGGTGCGCGGCGCGGCCAGCGCGCCGTCGCCGAGCAGTTCGCCCCACGCGGGCATCATCGCGGGCAGGTCGAGGCCGTAGGAGAAGTGCGCGCCGCTGCCGGTGAGCACGATCGCGCGGACCTGAGGGTCGGCGTCGAGCGCGCGGAACACCAGCGGCAGCTCGCGCCAGAAGTCCGGGCCCATGGCGTTTCCCTTGCCCGGTCCGAGCAGGGTCACCTCCGCCACGTGGTCGGCCACGTCGACCTTCAGCGACACCAGGTTCTCCGTCATGGCGCCGATATTACCCACCGGTACGCCCGCGCAGCGCTACTCCTGGTGTTCCTCGGGTTCGCCCGATCGTGTCCGCGCCGGTAGGGCAGGCTCCACGGGGGCTCGGGGTAGGTTCCGAAGCCGAGCCCCGGGAGTGATGGGAGGCCGCATGGCAGGCCAGAGCACGATGTCGACGCCGATCTTCGACGAACTGCTGCGCGAGATGACCACGGGCACCGCCGAGCCGCGGCCCCAGCCCGACGCCCAGCCGCCCGTGCCCGCACCCGCACCAGCGGCGGCCGGGCGGCGCAGGCACCGCTCGGAGTGAACCGGCGGCGGGATTGACACCTGCCGCGGGCGTTTCGGACACTCTGGCCATGAACCCGGGGGATGCGCACCGCATCTTGCACCACAGGCACGTCACCAAGCCGCCGCGACCGCGCGGCGTCCCGGTGGCCGAACCGAACGGCCGATGACCGCGCGGACGATGTTCGAGCCGCTGCGGCACGCCATGTTCCGCAGGCTCGTCACCGGCCGGATCACCACCTACGTCGGCAACGCCGTCGCCCCGGTCGCGCTCGCCTTCGCGGTGCTCGACCTCACCGGCTCGGTCGTCGCGCTGGGGATCGTGGTGGGCGCGCGGTCGGTCGCCAACGTGGCGCTGCTGCTCATGGGCGGCGTACTCGCCGACCGGCTGCCGCGCGGGGTGGTCCTGCAGGGCGCCAGCCTCGCCGCGGCCGCGTCGCAGGCGGCCACCGGGGCGACCGTGCTGCTGGGATTCGCCACCGTCCCGCTGCTGATCGTGTTGAGCGTGGTCAACGGCGCGGTGTCGGCGGTATCGCTGCCCGCCGCGTCGGCCCTGACGCCCCAGACCGTCCCCCCGGACCTGCTGCGTCCCGCCAACGCGCTCGCCAGGATGGGCATCAACACCGCGATGATCACCGGGGCATCGGTCGGCGGCATGGTCGCCGCGCTGGCCGGGCCCGGCTGGGCGATCTCCGCGACCGCCGCGGTGTTCCTGGTGGCGTCGATCTGCTACGCCAGGGTCCGGGCGCCCGAGGTCGCCGCGAGCGCGCCGACCCGGCCGCTGGCCGACATCCGCGCGGGCTGGCGCGAGTTCACCGCGCGCACCTGGGTGTGGTCGGTGGTCGTGGCGCTCATGGTGGTCAACGCGGCCGTGACCGGCGGCATGCAGGTACTCGGCCCGTCGGTCGCGGACGCCACGATCGGCCGGATCGTCTGGGGTTTCGTCCTCGGCGCGCAGACCGCGGGGGCACTGGTGGGCGGCATCATCGCCAGCCGCAGGCAGCCGCGGCGGGCACTGCTGTTCGGCACCGCGCTGGTGGGGGTCGCGGCGGCACCACTGGTGGTGCTGGCGCACTGGCCCGCCATGATCCCGCTGCTCGCGGCGATGTTCCTGACCGGGGTGGCGGTGGAGCAGTTCGGCGTCGCTTGGGACGTGTCTTTGCAGGAGAACGTGCCGCCGGATCGGTTGGCCCGGGTCTACTCGTTCGACGCGGTGGGCTCGTTTGTCGCCATTCCGCTGGGGCAGATCGCGATTGGTCCGTTGGCGCAGCAGTTTGGGGTCTCGGCGACGTTGACGGGGGCGGCGGTGTTGGTGGTCCTGGCGATCGGGGGTGCGGTGTGTAGTCCTGGCGTTCGCGGCCTGGTGCCGCGGGAGGCGCTTGCTTGAGGTTGGGCGCTCGATCGGGGCTCGTGGGCGGCGGCTCATCGGCTCGTGGGGATTGGTAGGCTCTGCGGGGGTGCGCATCGATCGGTGGCGGGTGAGGGTGGCGCGCATAGATCGGTGGGGGCGGAGCGGATTTTATGGTGTCGCGTCTCGGAACAGTGCCCTGCCCTGCCGTGCCCTGAGCATGGTCGTGTCAGTGGCTGCCGGTGTCGGCGGGCTGCCAACTTTGCCCGCCGGGCAACAAAAATGGGGTCAGCTAATGCCGGCGGCGTCCATTCCGCGCAGTTCGCGCTTGAGGTCGTGGATCTCGTCGCGGAGGCGGGCGGCTAGTTCGAACTGGAGGTCCCGGGCCGCGTTCATCATTTGGTCGGTCAATTGTTGGACCAGGTCTGCCAGCTCAGCGCGGGGCATGGACTTGACGTCCTTGTCGCCGACTATGCCTGCGCTGCGGGCCTTGCCGGGTTCGCCTGCGGCGCGCTTGCCACGGGAGGAGTTGCGGCCGGAACCGCCGACCGGGACGGTGCCGTCGTCGGTTTCCTCGGCCTCGGTGAACACGCGGTCGAGGATGTCGGCGATCTTCTTGCGCAGCGGCTGCGGGTCGAGGCCGCGCTCGGTGTTGTAGGCGACCTGCTTGGCGCGCCTGCGATTCGTCTCGTCGATGGCGTGCCGCATCGAGTCGGTGATTCGGTCGGCGTACATGTGGACTTGGCCCGACACGTTGCGGGCCGCGCGGCCGATGGTCTGGATCAGTGAGGTGCCGCTGCGCAGGAAGCCCTCCTTGTCCGCGTCGAGGATCGCGACCAGCGACACCTCGGGCAGGTCGAGGCCCTCGCGCAGCAGGTTGATGCCGATCAGCACGTCGTACTCGCCCAGGCGGAGTTGGCGCAGCAACTCGACCCGGCGCAGCGTGTCGACCTCGGAGTGCAGGTAGCGCACCCGGATGCCCAGCTCCAGCAGGTAATCCGTGAGGTCTTCGGACATCTTCTTGGTGAGCGTGGTGACCAGGACCCGCTCGTCGCGCTCGGCGCGGACGCGGATCTCGTGCACCAGGTCGTCGATCTGGCCCTCGGTGGGCTTGACGACCACCTCGGGGTCGATCAGGCCGGTAGGCCGGATGACCTGCTCGACGAACTCGCCGCCGGCCTGGCCCATCTCGTACGGGCCCGGCGTGGCCGACAGGTACACCGTCTGGCCGATCCGTTCGGCGAACTCCTCCCAGGTCAGCGGGCGGTTGTCGACCGCGCTGGGCAGCCGGAAGCCGTGCTCGACCAGGTTGCGCTTGCGGGACATGTCGCCCTCGTACATGCCGCCGATCTGCGGCACCGTGACATGCGACTCGTCGATGACCAGGAGGAAGTCGTCCGGGAAGTAGTCGATCAGGGTGGCGGGCGCGGTGCCCGCGCCGCGGCCGTCGATGTGCCGGGAGTAGTTCTCGATGCCGGAGCAGAAGCCGACCTGGCGCATCATCTCGACGTCGTAGCTGGTGCGCATGCGCAGCCGCTGCGCCTCCAGCAGCTTGCCCTGCTGCTCCAGGCTCGCCAGCCGCTCCTCCAGCTCGGTCTCGATGGCGCCGATCGCGCGCTCCATCCGCTCGGGACCGGCGACGTAGTGCGTGGCCGGGAAGATCCGCAGCTCGTCGCACTCGCGGACGATTTCGCCGGTGAGCGGATGCAGGTAGTAGAGCTTGTCGATCTCGTCGCCGAAGAACTCGACGCGGATGGCCAGTTCCTCGTACGCCGGGATGATCTCCACCGTGTCCCCGCGCACCCGGAAGGTGCCGCGGGCGAAGGCGATGTCGTTGCGGGAGTACTGCACGTCGACCAGCGCGCGCAGCAGCATGTCCCGCTCGACCGTGCCGCCGACCTGGAGCCCCACCGAACGGTCCAAATAGGACTGCGGGGTGCCCAGGCCGTAGATGCACGACACCGACGCGACCACGATCACGTCGCGCCGCGAGAGCAGGCTCATCGTCGCCGAGTGGCGCAGCCGCTCGACGTCGTCGTTGATCGACGAGTCCTTCTCGATGTAGGTGTCGGTCTGCGGGATGTACGCCTCGGGCTGGTAGTAGTCGTAGTAGCTGACGAAGTACTCCACCGCGTTGTCGGGGAAGAACTCGCGCAGCTCGTTGGCCAACTGGGCGGCCAGGGTCTTGTTCGGCGCCATCACCAGCGTCGGCCGCTGGACGCGCTCGATCAACCAGGCGGTCGTGGCCGACTTGCCGGTGCCGGTGGCGCCGAGCAGCACGACGTCCTCCTCGCCGCCGCGGATGCGCCTCTCCAGCTCATCGATGGCGGCAGGCTGGTCGCCCGCGGGCTGGTAGTCCGCGACCATGCGGAACTTCCCGTTGATGCGCGGGACGTCGCTGACGGGTCGGTGCACGGAGTGCGCGAGTACTGGGTGTTCGGTCGGAAATGCCACACCGGAGAGGCTACGCGCGCCCACCGACAATCTCCGGCGGGCGAAGCGGCGGCCTCAGCAGTCGCACCCACAGCAGTCACACCCGTCACAGCAGTCACAGCCGGAGCAGCCGCAGTCGCAGCAGTCGCAGCGGTGGCACCAGCCCGGTTTGGGCTCGCCGCTCCACGGGTCGTGGTACGGGTCGGCGCAGCAGTACTGACAGGTGCAGCACAGGGCCAGCGCCACGCCGCAGCCCGCCATCGAGCCGCGCCGCCTGCCCCAGGGCCGCCGGTTGGGCTCGTCGTGTGGCGGCTGCCACCCGGGTGGCGGCTGCGCTCCCGGCGGCGGCTGCCACCCGGGCGGGGGCCGCCATCCCGGGGGCGGCTGGTGCCGGTGGGCGTCGAGGTGGCCGAAGGTGCGCGTGACGGCGGTGCCCAGCTCGTGCGCCAGCAGCGCGTGCACGAGTTTCCCGTCGGCGAACTCGGTCTCCCGCAGCGCGAGCCGCACGCCGAGCACGGCGTCGTCGCACAGCCTGCGCGCCTCGGCGAGCGTCGTACCGGTGGCGGCGAGCGGGTTCCACGCGCCCGCGGCCGCGTCGTCGGCCAGATCCTCGACCGCGTCGAGCAGGTGTGCGACCCGGCCGAACAGCCGCCCGGCCTCGGTCAGCGGCGCGACGTTGCCCGGCCTGCCCGCGAGCACCGCGGTGTGCGCGAACGCGGCGGCGGTGGCGGTCTCGGTCGGTTCGGTGGCCGCCAGCACGGACGCCCCTGTGCCCAACGTCGACTCCAGCTCGCCCTGCCTACCCACGGCGTCGAGCAGCACGGCCGTGGCGAAGCCGATCCGCTCCCCCGTCGCCGCGCCCTGACGCGCCCAGCGGGTGGCCACCCGGCGCGCGACGCCCGCGACCGGTCGGCGCCGGAACGGGCCGTCGCCGTCCTCGACGTGGTCGCGGACCTTCGCCGAGGCCAGCACCAGCGACACGGCGGCGGCCAGCGCGGCGCCCGCGCCCTCGGCGACCGGGGCGGCGCGCATGCCGCGCAGCGGGCACGGCCCGGCCACCCGGCGTCCGCCTACGGTCGGCGACTGCGCCTCGACCAGCGCGGACACCACCAGGCCGTCGTAGTTGGTGACCGTGCGGGCGAGTTGGCCGTGGTCGTCGCGCAGCGCGAGGCAGAGCCCGCACAGGTGCGCCATCCACGACGTGCGCAGGGTTGGTGACAACCGGTGGCCGCAGGGCCGAATGATGCCGAACACGCTGGCCGACCTCCGCGGGTCCCATTACCAACAGGCGTCGGGAGCTTAGCCGGATTCACCCGAACGGACCTCGGATTCCCGCCGAAAACGCTGGGCTCGTGTCGGGGTGGGTAGGCACGATGTCGGCATGGCCGCGAACTTCCCGGTACCCGTCCCGATCGCCCGGCGCGACGACGTCCACCACGAGGTGCATCCGCCGAAGGTGGAGCTGTTCGACGTCGCCGCGCTGACCAACACCGACCCGAAGGGCTTCGTCCGCCGGGTCGACGAGTACCGCGAGACCGAGCACGGGCTGTACATGGCCCGCCCGGTCGAGGGCCACCGGCGGATCGCGTACTTCGAGTCGATGCTGCTGCCGGAACTGGGCCTGCGGGTGTCCAAGTGGCGCGGGCGGCCCGGGGTCGACCTCGGCCACGACTTCTACCTCGACGTCGTGGACATCACCGACGGACCGGTGTGGCGCACGCTCGACCTCTACCTCGACGTGCTGGTCCGGGCCGGCCGCGGTCTACGGGTCGAGGACAGCGACGAACTGCTGGCCGCGTTCCGCGCGCGGCTGGTCGACCTGGCCGCCGCCCAGCGCGCGATGGAGCGGACCAACCGGACCGTCGACGGCATCGCTCAGGCGGGCTACGACGTCGACGCGTGGCTGGCGGGCCACGGAATCACCGTCGAGTGGCGAACCTGGCCCACCCGTTAGTGGCGAATTGCCCGATTCGCGCACCGCGTGTCAGCGTCTCGGTATGAAGTTCACTCGAAAGAGACCCGAATGCGCAAACTCGTGACATAACAAATCGGCCCAGGTGATCACAGAACGCAGGCTCACGACTACGCTCGGCCGCGTGGGCACGGCCATCACGCCGCAACTGGTCGACATCGTCGACACGGTCACCGCGGTACGCAGCTACTCCTCCGGGATGTCCCGGAGCCTTCGGATCTGCCAGGTGGAGCGCTGGGGTCTGCGCATGGAGTGCCCCACGCCGGAGGATCCGTTCTCCGACGCCGAGGTCACCTGGCTGCTGCCCGACCTGAACCTGCGGCTGTCCCACGCCAAACCGCGCTCACGGCACGCCAAGGGCGGCCCCAGCGTGCTCACCGCGGTCCGCGTGCTGCGCGACGGGCGGCACTGGCGCACCACCGACCTGCTGCTCGGCCTGGCCGCGCCGGGCGGCACGTCGGCGCGGATCGTGCGCTCCGAGGAGTTCGCCGCCGCGGTCGCGGGCCAGGTCCTGCGCGTCGGCGACGCCGACCTCGCGCTGTGCACCGTGCACAAGACCCTGGAAGAGCTGAGCCGGTTCCGGCACGACCTGTCGTCCTGGCTGGCCTACAAGCACATCTTCGAGGTCTGGCCGCCGTTCTGAGTGCTCACGGGGTCCAACCGGACCGCCGCGCCCACTGCTCGGCCCGGGCCGACGCCTGGGCGAACCAGGGTCCCTTGGCGTCCCCGTAGTCCGGGATGGCCGCGAAGGCGCCCACGAGATCGCGTTTGACCCGCTCGTACTCGCCGCGGGCCGCCTCGTCGGCGCGGAGCCAGGCGGGCATCAGCAGCGCGTAGCGCCAGCCTGGCCCGCCCTCGGCGCGAAGGTGCACATTCGCCCAGCGCATCGGGTCGGCGCCGACGTGGGTGCGCTTGCGCCACAGCGCCGGATCGGTGTGCGGCGGCTGCGGGGTGTCGTCGTCGAACCCGGGCAAGTACGGGAAGCCCGCGGCGCCGAGGACGCCGTCGAGGGAATCGTCGAGGGCGGCGACGGTGACCTGGAAGTCGAGCACGTCCTTGGCGGCCAGCCCCGGCACGGCGGTCGACCCGATGTGGTCGACCCGCAGCGCGGCGTCCCCCGCAGCGAGCCGCAGCCGGGCCAGCACCCGGTCCGCTTGTGCCTGCCAGGTCGGATCGGGCTCGACCAGCCGCGGCGCGCGGCGCCGGGTGTGCCGGTGCAGCCGGACGTTGGCCTCGAACCGGACCAGCCGGTCGGCCCACAGCTCGTCCACCGCGGCCAGCACCTCGTCGCGGGGACCGGTGTTGTCGAGCCAGACGTCGGCCGCGGCGCGGCGGTCCGCTTCGGTGGCCTGCGCGGCGATGCGGGCCCGCGCGTCGGACTCGGTGAGCCCCCGCGAGTGCACCAGCCGATGCACCCGGACCTCGACCGGCGCGTCCACGACGATCACCAGGTGGTACCGCGGCGCCAGGCCGTTCTCCACAAGCAGCGGCACGTCGTGCACCACCACCGCGTCGGCGGACGCCTGGGCCATCAGCTCCGCGGTACGCACGCCGATCTTGGGGTGCACGATCGCGTTGAGCGTCGCGCGCGCGTCGTCGGTGCCGAACGCCAGGGCCGCCAGCGCGGGTCGGTCGAGCGTGCCGTCCTCGGCGAGGACGCCGCCGCCGAACGCGGCGACCAACTCGGCGAGCCCCTCGGTGCCGGGCTCGACCACCTCTCGCGCGATGCGATCGGCGTCGATCACGACGGCACCGTGCTCGGCCAGCCGACCCGCCACTGTGGACTTCCCGGACCCGATCCCGCCTGTGAGGCCGACACGCAGCATGGCCGCATTCTGGCAGCAGGATGCCGGACCGGATCACATCCGTCCCTGACACGTCGCCGTCCCCACGACAGTCCGCAACGACAGGCCGCCGTCCTCTCGTGGTCGACCAGAGACCTCTGCGTCGTCATTGCCGCCATGGCCGCGGTCCGTGGACGGCACACCACCGTCGCCATTCGCCGCCAGTCAGCCTCGCGGTGGCCAACCCTGCGACCGCACGAACTCCACCGGTATGAAGGTGACCAGTGAGCGTACCATTCAGCGAGTGCGTCCGCCGCGGAATCGACGATGCCTGAATCGATCGCACGGCCGACAGCGGACCAATACTCGGCGCACGAACATCCTTGTCGAGTGGCCTTGCGACAAAAAGGCCAGGCTGACCCCTACCTATCGGTGACTGTGTTTTCCCGCTCCCGGCTTGCCACCGACACCGTTGCAGGTGGTGCAGGTGACCTGGACGTAGTACGCCTTTCCGTTGTCCATCCTGGTCGTCCGCACCACGCCGCGGCCCCCGCAAGTCAGGCACTTGAAACAGTTGTCACAGGTGGGATCGTATCCGGGCATCGAAACTCCTTCACTTGTGCACTTCGGCGGTGAATCCGACCCAAGCGATCTTCCGGGCAGGTCGACCGTCGATCGAGATGGTCGCCTGCCAAGGGCATGCGGGCATCCCCGTTACGAGCCAGATCAGCAACACCGGCAACCAGAAAATGATCTTGGTGTACATCCAGAGGAAAAACAGCGGATTGCGCAT
Source organism: Actinokineospora sp. (assembly GCF_052390155.1). Lineage (NCBI taxonomy): Bacteria > Bacillati > Actinomycetota > Actinomycetes > Pseudonocardiales > Pseudonocardiaceae > Actinokineospora > Actinokineospora sp. Next base: position 83,958 of record NZ_JBQTHF010000008.1, read on the forward strand.
CAAGAACTCCCGCCAGCCGATTCCGGCGACCGCCAGCTCGCGGAGTCCGCAGCGGCGCAGATAAGTGAACCCGGCGACAACCATCCCGACCAGGTAGGCCAGCGGGAGCAGTGGCAGAAACTCCATGACGGATCCTCTCGGCAGCGTCAGCAATACGCAAAGCCGCGGCAACTCACGATATCTGTACCCAGATAATCGCCGTCTTTCGCATGCTGTTACGGACCTGCGAATCGTATTTCATGACAAATTCGCGCCAAAGAACGGACATGCACCACGGGGTGAGTACCGTGTCTGCGAGCGAGCGAGCGGGCACAGCCGCCGCGCGGCGGCTTCATCAACCTGGTTGGGTCAGCTCCAGTGAGCACGGCACCGCATACGACAGGGACAGTGCCCTCGAACACTGTCCGGCTAGATCACACGCCGCCAGAGAGCTTCTCGCGCAGTGCCGCGAGCTGCTCGTCGCTGGCGAGGGTGCCACCGCTCTGCGCGGGCTTGTCCGTGCCCGCGGAGGAGTAGCTCTGCTCGCCGCTCGCCGCGGTGGTGACGCCGGGGACGGCACCTTCGGCCGCGGCTTCGGCGTCGGCCTCGGCGGCCTTGACGATCTGCTTCATGTGCTGCTCGTAGCGGGTGTGCGCCTCCGCGTACTGGCGCTCCCACTCCTCGCGCTGCTTGTCGAAGCCGTCCTGCCATTCCTGGGTGTCCGGGTCGAAGCCCTCGGGGTAGATGTAGTTGCCCTCGGGGTCGTACTCGGCGGCCATGCCGTACTGGGTCGGGTCGAATTCGGTCTCGGTCGTGAAGCCCTCGTTGGCCTGCTTGAGCGAGAGCGAGATCCGGCGGCGCTCCAGGTCGATGTCGATGACCTTGACCATGACGTCGTTGCCGACCTGCACGACCTGCTCCGGGATCTCCACGTGCCGCTCGGCCAGCTCGGAGATGTGGACCAGGCCCTCGATGCCCTCGTCCACCCGGACGAACGCGCCGAACGGAACCAGCTTGGTGACCTTGCCCGGCACGATCTGGCCGATCGCGTGGGTGCGGGCGAACTGGCGCCACGGGTCTTCCTGCGTCGCCTTGAGCGAGAGCGACACGCGCTCGCGCTCCATGTCGACGTCGAGAACCTCGACGGTGACCTCCTGGCCGACCTCGACCACCTCGGACGGGTGGTCGATGTGCTTCCAGGACAGCTCCGAGACGTGCACCAGGCCGTCGACGCCACCGAGGTCCACGAAGGCACCGAAGTTGACGATCGAGGACACGACGCCCTTGCGGACCTGGCCCTTCTGGAGCTGGTTGAGGAACTCGCTGCGCACCTCGGACTGGGTCTGCTCCAACCACGCGCGGCGCGAGAGCACCACGTTGTTGCGGTTCTTGTCCAGCTCGATGATCTTGGCTTCGAGCTCGCGGCCCACGTAGGGCTGCAGGTCGCGCACGCGGCGCATCTCGACCAGCGACGCCGGGAGGAAACCACGCAGACCGATGTCCAGGATGAGGCCACCCTTGACAACCTCGATGACCGTGCCCTTGACGGGCTCGTCCGACTCCTTGAGCGCCTCGATCGTGCCCCAGGCCCGCTCGTACTGAGCGCGCTTCTTGGACAGGATCAGGCGACCCTCCTTGTCCTCCTTCTGGAGGACGAGGGCCTCGATCTCGTCGCCGACCTTGACCACGTCGGCGGGATCGACATCATGCTTGATCGACAGCTCGCGCGAGGGGATGACGCCCTCGGTCTTGTAGCCGATGTCGAGCAGGACCTCGTCCCGGTCGACCTTGACGATGGTTCCTTCGACGATGTCGCCGTCGTTGAAGTACTTGATCGTCGCGTCGATGGCGGCGAGGAATTCCTCCTCGGACGCGAAGTCGTTGATCGCGACTTGCTGCTTCGGCGCGGTGACAGCCGGGACAATGGTGGTGTCGGTGGACATAGGGTAGGTGGCTCCGGTACGGATTGGGGTTGTCGGGTTCACTGCTGTGCGGGCACGGCGGAATCGTGTTGCCGACGGACACCCGAACTACCAGGACACACACCGCCAACGCCGCGCGACCAGAAGGCGATTCCCAGCGGTCAGAAACCCAGGTCAGCGCGATACCACTGCGCGGAGGTATCGTACGCGGCCGCGCGATGGGCGGGCAAACCCGGGGTACCTCGAACGGCCGTGGTCAGCGCCCGGCTGCCAGGATGGCGCAGTGTCCAGCACCAGCGCCGAGAAGTCGCTCGGCACCACGGGAGTCGCCCGCGTCGAGGTCGGCTCCGCGGAATCCGTTGCCGCCAACATCGCGTGGTGGGACGCCGACGCCGACGACTACCACGCCGAGCACGGCGAGTTCCTCGGCGTGGCCGACTTCGTCTGGTGCCCGGAGGCGCTGCGCGAGGCCGACGCGGGCCTGCTCGGCGACGTCGCGGGCCGCGCGGTGCTGGAGGTCGGCTGCGGGTCGGCGCCGTGCGCGCGGTGGCTCGCCGACCAGGGCGCGCGGGTCGTCGGGCTCGACCTGTCCGCTGGGATGCTGCGGTACGGGGCCGCGGCGAACATCGCCACCGGCATCGAGGTCCCGCTGGTCCGGGCCAACGCCGAGCGGCTGCCGTTCGCCGACGGGGCGTTCGACCTGGCCTGCTCGGCGTTCGGCGCGGTGCCGTTCGTGGCCGACGTGGGCGCGGTGTTCCGCGAGGTCGCCAGGGTGCTGCGGCCGGGCGGCACGTGGACGTTCGCGGTCACGCACCCGATGCGGTGGATCTTCCCGGACGACCCCGGGCCGGACGGGCTGCGGGTCACCGGCTCGTACTTCGACCGCACGCCGTACGTCGAGGTGGACGCGGCGGGCACACCGACCTACGTCGAGCACCACCGCACGCTCGGCGACTACGTCGGCGCGCTGACCGCGGCCGGGTTCACCCTGTTCGACCTGATCGAGCCCGAGTGGCCGGCGGGGCACACCCAGCAGTGGGGCCAGTGGAGCCCGCTGCGCGGCGAGCTGTTTCCCGGCACGGCGATCTTCCGGTGCCGCCGATGACGCGCTCGCTGGTGCGCGCGCAGTCCGCCCGGTTCGCCGACCTGGACCCCCTGCTGCCCGCAGCCGTCGACCCGCCGCACGGCGACGTGATCACCGCGGCGTTGTCGGGCGGCGACCGGGTGGCGGGGGTGCTCACCCGCTCTACGCACGAGCGGGGCACACCGCAGTCGCTGTGGTCGGCGCTGGCGGTGTGGGAGCTGCACCCGCTGCTCGGTGACGCGGGCGGTGGGGCGCTCGACGCGCTGCTGCGGCAGTGGACGCGGCTGGTGGACCGGATCTCCCCCGGCCCAGACTCGGCGTGCGTCGTCACGTGGCCGAGCCGCGACATCGACGCGACGCGGACGCTGCTGGCGCACGGGATGGTCCCGCTGTCCGTACTGGCCGTGCGCACGGCCGCGGCGGACCGGCCGGTTGCCGACACCGGCCTGGAGATCCGCCGCGCGGGGGTGGCGGACCTGCCGGTGCTCGTCGACCTGGCGATGGCCGAGTTGGCGTACTCGGTGCGGGTGGGGAGCGCGGTGCCGCGCGCGGACGCCGCCGCGATCAAGGAGGCCGCGCTGGTCCGGCATCTCGGCCTGGGCGACCCGGTGTGGCTCGCCGAGCGCGAGGGCGTCGCCGTCGGGTACGCGGAGGGCTGGCACACCGAGTCGGCGCCGGGCACGTGGGCCGAGACGCGCGTGCGGCACGGCCGGTGGGGGTATGTGAACTGTCTGTCGGTGGCGCCCGCCGCGCGCGGTGCCGGGGTCGGGCGGGCGCTGATGGCCGTCGCGCACGGCGAGCTGCTGGCGGACGCGGCGGGCACGTTCCTCTATTACAACCCGCCGAACCCCGTGTCGCCGGTGTTCTGGTCGCGGCAGCACTACCGGCCACTGTGGACAGTGTGGGAGGTCCGGCCCGCGGCGGCGCTGCGCTGACGAAACCGCCCGGACCGGCGTAGATTCCAAGGTGACGGCGTGCCCAGAACGGTTGGGGGTCGCGGCGATGGCCGAGAAGCACCTCCCCCGGGGCCTGCTCGGCGCGGTGGCCATGGTGGCGGTCGTCGCGGCGGTGGTCCCGGTGCTGCACAGCCCCATGCCCGCGCCGAAGCCCACGCCTGTCGACATCAAGCCGGTGCTGTCGCTGTCCAGCGAGGTCTACGGCCTGGAGCTCGCGGGCGGAACACAGGCGTACGCGGTCCGCGGCGACTGCGTGCGCCCGCACTGTTTCCAGGAACTGCGCGGCACCGACGACGGCCGCACCTGGACGCCGCGCAAGCTGCCGGTGCGCGAGGTGACCGCGCCTGCCGGGCTCACCGCGCAGGTGCACCCGCTGGGCCTGGGCAGGCTCGTCGCCGACACGCTGTCCGTGGAGACCGAGCACCTGCGCTGGTACAGCCACGACAGCGGCCGCAGTTGGGTCCCTGTCGCGGCGGAGGTCACCGCCACCACCGACCGCATCCCGGCGGGCACCGTGGTCGAGGCGCGCTGCCCCGGGTACGCCACGCAGGACTGTCCACGCCGGATCGTGGTGACGCTGCCGACCACCGGGGAGCGGCGGGAACTGGCCGCACAGCCCGGTTTCGCGGTCCAGGCGGTCGACCCGGTGCCCGCGGGCGACGGCAACTGGTGGGTCTCGGGGTGGCTGCCCGACCGCACCACCTGGGCCGTCGGCGTCACCCGCGACCAGGGCCGAACCTGGTCGGTCGCGCCGCTGACCTCCACCTTGGTCGAGGTCACGGCAGTGTCCGTGGTGGGCTGGGGCCCGGCCATGTACGCGGTCGCGCAAGGCCCGGTCGGCAGCGGCCGCAGCGGGCTGTCTGCCATCCACGAGTCCACCGACGGCGGCGCCACCTGGCACCAGACCTGGCGGGGCGACGGCGTGCGGTCGCCGCGGACCCTCGCCGGGTCGCTGATCGTGCGGCCGAACGGCCACCTGCTGGCGGTGTCGCACGCGGGCCAGAAGCACCGCAGCACCGACGGCGGCCGAACGTTCGAACCGGTCGACGAGGGCCCGGAACTGGCGTGGGTGCGCTGGACCAGGGCGGGCTACCTGTCCGGCGGCTCCGGCCGCCAGACCAACGACTACCTGCACTCCCCCGACGGCGTCACGTGGACCGAACTGCGCGTCGGCTAACCAACGCGCATTCGGGGTTCGCCGACCTGGTGGACAGCGGGCGCCCGGCAGGCGAGTGCCCGTTCGACCGCGCTCAGCACGCCGTCGGAGATCTCGCGGTGGGTGAGCCAGCGGGTGCGGCCCGCCTCGCCGACGAAGCCGAGGACGACCTGCTGGGTCGGGTGGCCGTCGAGCAGGGGGTCCGGGACGGGGCCGGGAGTGCTGCCGTGCACCTCCACCACCGGCGCGCCCGGCGCCAGCAGCGGCGCGACGGCCGCCAGCACCGGGCCGCGCGCCGAGCCGTGCACCCAGGCGACCAGCAGGTCGACCGGTCCGCCCAGGGCCTGCCCGGCGCGGTCGGCGAGGTCGGCCGGGTCGCTCCAGTCGGCCGCCACCCACAGGGCGCGGCCCGCCAGGTTCAGCGGGTCGGCCAGCGGTTCGTACCGCCTGCTCGGCAGCACCACCCGCCAGCCATCCGCGACCAATGTGGACGTACATCGGGCCAACATCCCGGTGCCCCCGAGGACCAGTGCGCGCCGCGTCACCCCGCCACCTCCGTTCGGACCAGCCGAAAGGCCAGGCTACCCCGGGTGACTCAGCCCTGTGGGTCGAACTCCGCGCGCTCGGTCAGGCTGAACCAATTGCCCGAGTCGTCGCGGAACACCGCCTCGATGCCGTACGGGCGCTCGGCGGGCTCGCTGAGGAACACCACGCCGCGCTCGGTCAGCTCCCGGTGGCTCTTGTGGCAGTCGTCGGTGACCATGGCGCCGGGTCCGATCGCGCCCTTGGCGACCAGCGCGCGGATCTGCTCGGCGGTCTCCGCGTCGTGGCCCATGGCGGTGTCGGCCAGGATCAGCTCGATCTCGGGCTGGCCGACCGGGCCCACGGTGAGCCAGCGGATGCCCGCGCCCGCGCCCTCGAACGCCGGCCCCATCGCCACGTCGCTGCGCACCTCGAAGCCGAGCTTCTCGGTGTAGAACGCCTTCGCGGAATCCTGGTCGAGCACGTAGACCGTGCTGTGCGAGAAGGTGATGCCCATGTCGTCCTCCAGTCGTGTGTCTCCTTGGGACAGACGCTAGAGCGTGCCGGGCGGGGTTTGCTTATCGGGGATTGCGGGCCGCGTCCAGGCCATCACGAAGCACCCGGGCACCCGCGGCGGACCGCCCCTGGCCACCACCCGCCGCCGGTACTCGGTCGGCGAGCAGCCGACCAGTTCGGAGAACCGGTTGGAGAACGAGCCGAGGCTGCTGAAGCCGACCAGCACGCAGATCTCGGTGACGGTGAGGTTCGCGGCGCCGAGCAGGTCCTTGGCCCGCTCGACGCGCCGCCTGCTCAGGTAGGCGCCGGGCGGTTCGCCGTACGCGGCACGGAATTCGCGCGCGAAATGGTACCGGGAGAACCCCGCGGCGGCGGCCATGGCGACGAGGTCGAGCGGATCGGCGTATCGGGAGTCCATGAGGTCACGGGCACGCCGCAGATGCACCAGTACCTCCGCGGTTGGTCCACTCACGACGCGCATGACCCCATCTCACCGGAACGCTCTGCCTGGGGGATTCAGCATAGTCAGCGGCCCGCGCGGAACGGCGTAGGTTCGCGGGAACCTGGCGGCGTGCTCGTGCCTCTCTGCGGGCAGGAGTTAGGGGTGACGGGTGTCCGAGCAGGAATGGTTCGCGGAGCTGTACCGGTCGGTGTACCGGCGGCTGGTGTTCGCCGCGTACGCGCTGGTGGGCGACCTCGGCGAGGCCGAGGAGATCGCCCAGGAGGCGTTCGCCGTCGGCTACCGGCGGCGGTCCGCGCTCGCCGCCGCGGACAGCCCTGAGGCGTGGCTGCGCACGGTCGCGGTGAACCTGGCCCGGCGGCGCGGCAGACGCGGGGCGATGCTCGACCGCATCCTGCGCCGCGAGAGCGTGCCCGTGATCGAACCCGCCCGCGACCACCTCGACCTGCACGCCGCCATCCGCGCGCTCGGCGCCGACCAACGCGCGGTCGTGGTGCTGCACTACCTCGCCGACCTCCCGATCGACGACATCGCCGCGCTGTTGGACATTCCGGCCGGGACGGTCAAGTCCAGGCTGGCGCGCGCCAGGCGCGCGCTGGCCGAACGGCTCGACACCCGATCCACGGAGGTGGAACGTGCCTGACCTCGACCGTGAACTCGGCGAGCTGCGCGCCCGGCTCGACGTGCGCCGGCCCGAGCTGCGCGACGTCCTCGACCGCGTCCGCGCCCGCCGGTCCCGGCGCCGGTTGCAGCTCGGCGCGGTGGTGGCGGTGGTCGCCGTCGCGGCGATCATCCCGGTGCTGCGCGGCCCGCGGGCAACCCTGCCGGTGACCCCGCCCCCGGCCGTGGTGAGTCCGCCCGTGGACACCGCGCCGATGGATCCCACCGGGCCGCACGAGCTGGTCTTGGACAGCGGCCGACGCGCCTACGTCGTCCACGCGCGGTGCCAGGCGCGGGGCTGCACGCAAGAGCTGCGGGTCAGCGAGGACGGCCGGACCTGGACCACCCGCGCGCTGCCGGTGAGCGAGATCCCGTACCCCGACGGGCTCACCGCCGAGGTGCGTCCACTCGGCCCGAACCGGGTCGTCGTCGATTCGCTGACCGTGGACACCGAGCGTTCCCGCTGGCACAGCGGCGACGGCGGCCGCACCTGGACGCGGATCGCGGCGGAGGTGACCGGCGTGATCGATCACGTCCCCGCGGGGACCCTGGTGGAAGCGCGTTGCCTCGGCCAGGAGCAGCAGGACTGCCCCCGGCGGGTTGTCGCCACCGTGCCGGACACCGGGGAGCGGCGCGAGCTGGCGACGCAGCCGCCGTTCGAGGTGGTGTCGGTCGACCCGGTGCCCGCGGGTGACGGCAACTGGTGGGTGTCGGGGCTGGTGCCCGGCACCGATCGGTGGCTGGTCGCGGTCACCCGCGACCAGGGGCGGACCTGGTCGGCGGCGCCGCTGCCCGCGGTGGACGGCCAGGTGGGCGGGGTGACCGTGGCGGGCTGGGGCCCGGTCATGTACGCCGTCGCGCAGGGCATGCTGCTGGGCGAGCGCTCCGGGCTGCAGGCCGTGTTCGAGTCGACCGACGGCGGCGGCTCGTGGCGGCGGACCTGGTCCGGGGACGGTGTCCGGTCACCGCGGACCTTGGCGGGCACCATGATCGCGCGACGGGACGGCGGCCTGCTGGCGGTGTCGCGAGAGGGGCAGCAGTTCCGCAGCGGGGACGGCGGCCGCACGTTCGAGCCGGTGGCCGAGGGGCCCGCACTGGCCTGGGTGCGCTGGACGGGCGGGGGCTACCTGTCCGGCGGTTCGGGGGGCGGCACCAGCGACTACCTGCGCTCCCCCGATGGCGTGAACTGGTCCGAAGTCCGCATCGGCTAGTGGTTGCGACACCTCCCACCCGCCGCCGCTCAGTGCGCGGCGTCGTTCCAGGAGCGGCCGAAGCCGACGGAGACGTCCAGCGGCACCCGGAGTTGGTAGGCGCTGCCCATTGCCTTGCGCACCAAGGATTCCACGGTGTCACGCTCGCCCGCGGCGACGTCGAGGACGAGTTCGTCGTGCACCTGGAGCAGCATCCGGCTGCGCAGCCCGGCGGCGGTCAGGTCGCGCTGGACGTTGAGCATGGCGACCTTGATGATGTCGGCCGCGCTGCCCTGGATGGGGGCGTTGAGCGCCATCCGCTCCGCCATCTCGCGGCGCTGGCGGTTGTCGCTGGTCAGGTCGGGCAGGTAGCGGCGGCGGCCGAAGATGGTCTCGGTGTAACCGTCCTTGCGGGCCTGGGCGACGACCTGCTGCAGGTAGTCGCGCACGCCGCCGAAGCCCGCGAAGTACTCGTCCATCAGACCGCGGGCCTCGTCGGTGGAGATGCGCAACTGTTGGGACAGGCCGTAGGCGGACAGTCCGTAGGCCAGGCCGTAGTTCATCGCCTTGATCTTGGCGCGCTGTTCGCCGGTGACGTCGGTGGGCTCGACGGAGAACACGCGGGCGGCGGTGGCGGCGTGGAAGTCGAACCCGGACTGGAACGCCTCGATCAGCGCCGCGTCGCCGGACAGGTGCGCCATGATGCGCATCTCGATCTGGCTGTAGTCGGCGGTGAGCAGCTCCGCGAAATCCGGGCCGACGATGAACGCGTCCCGGATCGTGCGGCCCGCCTCGGTGCGGATCGGGATGTTCTGCAGGTTCGGCTCGGTGGACGAGAGCCTGCCGGTGGCCGCGATGGTCTGGTTGAACGTGGTGTGGATGCGCCCGTCGTCGGTGATCGACTTGAGCAGGCCGTCGACGGTCACCCTGAGCCGGGTCGCGTCGCGGTGTTCGAGCATGTGCCGCAGGAACGGGTGCTCGGTCTGGGCGTAGAGCGTGGTCAGCGCCTCGGCGTCGGTGGTGTAGCCAGTCTTGGTGCGCTTGGTCTTGGGCATCTCCAGTTCCTCGAACAGCACGACCTGGAGCTGCTTGGGCGAGCCGAGGTTGATCTCCTTGCCGATGACCTCGAACGCGGCCCGCTCGGCCTCGCGGACGCGCACGGCGAAGTGCGCTTCGAGCTCTTCGAGCTTGTCGGTGTCGACGGCGATGCCCACCGCCTCCAGCTCGGCGAGCACGCGCAGCAGCGGCAGCTCCATGTCGGCGAGGAGCTTGTCCTGCCCGGTGGTGTGCAGCGCGGTGTCGAGCGAGTCGGCCAGCTCGGCGATCGCGCGGGCGCGCAGGATCTCGCCCGCGGCGAGCTTGCGGTCGTCCTCGCCCTCGTCGTCGAGCAGGGAGAGCTGCTGCTCGCCGTCGGTGTCCTCGACGCGCAGCTCGCGCTGCAGGTAGCGCAGGACGAGGTCGTCCAGGGTGAAGGTGCGCTGGCCGGGGCGCACCAGGTACGCGGCGAGCGCGGTGTCGGTGGCCAGGCCCGCCAGCTCCCAGCCGCGGTGGCGCACGGCGTGCAGCGAGCGCTTCACCTCGTGCGCGAGCTTGGGCGACGCCGGGTCGGCGAGCCAGCCGCGGAACGCCGTCTCGTCGTTCTCGGTGAGGGTGGTGACGTCGACGAACACGCCCTGCCCCCCGGCCGTCGCCAGCGCGACGGACCGCAGCTCGACGGACTGCCCGGACACGCCTACCACGTTCTCCCGGAAGGAGAGCCCGATCCGGGTGCCCCGCGGGGCGTGCGCCGCGAGCCAGCCCGACAGCTCCCCCGGCGCCAGCGCGCCGCCGCTGACCTCGAAGCCCTCGTCGGCCTCGGGCTCGGCGGTGGACAGCGTGGCGAACAGCCGGTCGCGCAGCACGCGGAACTCCAGCTCGTCGAACAGCCGGTGCACGGCGTCGCGGTCCCACGGCCGAACCGCCAGCTCGTCCGGCTCGACGCCGAGCGGCACGTCGCGGACCAGCTCGGTGAGCTCGCGGTTGAGCACGACGTGAGCCAGGTTCGCCCGCAGCGCGTCGCCGACCTTGCCCTTGACCTCGTCGACTCGGTCGATGAGTTCGCCGAGCGAGCCGAACTGCTGCATCCACTTGGTGATGGTCTTCTCGCCGACGCCGGGCACCTTCGGCAGGTTGTCGCTGGGGTCGCCGCGCAGGGCGGCGAAGTCGGGATACTGCGTGGGCGTCACGCCGTACTTGGCCAGCACCGACTCCGGGGTGAACCGGGCCAGCTCGGACACGCCCTTGACCGGGTAGAGCACGGTGACCTGGTCGGTGACCAACTGCAGGGCGTCCCGGTCGCCGGTACAGATCGCCACGTGGAAGCCCTCGGCGGTGGCCGCCGTGGTGAGCGTGGCGATGAGGTCGTCGGCCTCGTAGTTGTCCAGCGACAGCGTCGGGATGCTGAGCGCGGCCAGAACCTCCTCGATCAGGCTGACCTGGCCCTTGAACTCGTCCGGGCTGGCGCTGCGGTTGGCCTTGTACTCGGCGTACGCCTCGGTGCGGAAGGTGCGCCGGGACACGTCGAAGCAGACCGCGAGGTGCGTGGGCTCCTCGTCGCGCAGCAGGTTGATCAGCATCGAGGTGAAGCCGTAGACCGCGTTGGTGTGCTGGCCTGTGCCGGTCTGGAAGTTCTCCTTGGGCAGCGCGAAGAACGCCCGATAGGCCATCGAGTGGCCGTCGATGAGCAACAATCGACGGGTGTCGGTGGCCGTGGCTGGTGTGGTTCGGATCTCGGTCTTCGCGGGCACGCGGCGAGTCTAGGCTGAGACACCGACAACACTGACGTGTCACCCATTGGAGGCTCGGTGAGCAGTCCAGACCCAGCGAAGCTGCCCGGTATGCGCGTGGACCTGTTCGATCAGCTCCTCGCGGACAAGCTCGGCATCGTCGTCACCGACTGGGACCCGCAACGCGTGGTCGGCACCATGCCGGTGAAGGGCAACCGCCAGCCGTACGGGCTGCTGCACGGCGGGGCGAACGCGGTGCTGGCCGAGACGCTGGGCTCGATCGCCGCGATGCTCAACGCGCCGGAGGGCAAGGCCGTGGTCGGCCTGGAGCTGTCGTGCACCCACCACCGGGCCGCCCACGACGGCCTCGTGACGGCTGTCTGCACACCGTTGCACGTCGGCCGCAGCACCTCGACCTTCGAGATCGTGATCACCGAGGAGAGCGGCAAGCGCACCTGCACCTCCCGGCTGACCTGCGTGACGCTGGACCGCCCGCCGACCACGCCATGAGCGGACGCGCGCTCGTGGTGCTCGCCGCCGCGGCGGCCCTGGCGGGCTGTGGCGTCGAGCAGGCGGCCGCGCCGAGCCGGACGACCACCACCGAGACGCCCGCGCCCGACCCGGTCGAGGTGTGCGCTAACCAGCTCGACTACTGGGTGGGCCAGCGGCTGCAAGGCGTCAGTGACACCTACGAGTACCAGGCGATGGGGCTCACCGGCGACCAGTACGAGGCGCTGCTGCCGCTGTCCGACGAGGCCGTGCGGCAGCGTGACGCCGGGACGCTGCCCGCGGGCTGGGTGCGCCAGGAGGCCACCACGCTGTGCCGCGGCATCGTCGCGGAGGAGTCCGCGAAGCCGTCGACCCCCGGATGGCCGTGAGGGCCGCACCCGGGGTCCGGGTGCGGCCCTCACGATCGGGTGATTCTCAGTCCTCGCCGAGATAGGCGGCGCGGACGCGTTCGTCGGCCAGCAGGTCGTGCCCGGGGCCTTCGAGAGTGGTGCGGCCCAGGTCGACCACGTAGCCGCGGTCGGACAGGGCGAGCGCGGCCAGCGCGTTCTGCTCGACGAGCAGGATGGTGGTGCCCTGCCCCTTGAGCTCGCGGATGGTGTCGAAGATGCGCTGGGTCATGATCGGTGAGAGCCCCATCGAGGGCTCGTCGAGCATGAGCAGCCGCGGCTTGGACATCATCGCGCGGCCGATGGCGAGCATCTGCTGCTCGCCGCCGGAGAATAGGCCCGCCTTCTGGTTGCGGCGCTCGCCGAGGACGGGGAACAGGTCGTAGACCCGCTGCATGTCCTGGGCCACCCCGGCGTCGCGGCGGACGTAGGCACCCAGTTGCAGGTTCTCCGCCACCGTCATTCGGCCGAAGAGTCTGCGGCCCTCGGGGCACTGCGCCACGCCCTTCTCCAGGATGGAGTGCGCGGCCAGGTCGCCGATCGGGCTGCCCTCGAACAGGATCTGCCCGGACTTCGCCTTGAGCAGCCCGGAGATCGTGCGCAGCGTGGTGGTCTTGCCCGCGCCGTTGCTGCCGATCAGGCTGACGATCTGGCCCTCCTCCACGGAGAACGAGATGTCCCGGACGGCCTCGATCGCACCGTAGGCGACGCTGAGGTTCTGTACCTCCAGCAGTGCGGTCACCGATTTCCTCCCTCTGTGCCGCCGTCGTGCTCGCGGACCGGCTCCATGACCGCGGTCCGCTCGGCGGCGACCTCCTCGGCGTAGTGACGCACCTCGGCCTGCACCTCGTCCGGGGGCTTGCCCAGGTAGGCCTCGATGACCCGCGGATCGCCGCGCACCACCTCCGGGGTGCCCTCGACCAGCAGTTCGCCCTGCACGAGCACGGAAACGTGGTCGCACAACGAGAAGATGAACTTCGTGTCGTGCTCGATGACCACCACGGCGATACCCAGCTCGCGGATCGCGAAGATGAGCTGGCGGGCCGCCTCGGTCTCCTGCGGGTTCATCCCGGCGGTCGGCTCGTCGAGCAGCAGCACCGCCGGGTCGGTCGCCAGCGCGCGGGCGATCTCCAGGCGGCGCTGGTCGCCGTAGGGCAGGTTGCGGGCCAGCTCGTCGTCCAGTGTGGACAGACCGACGAACTCCAGCAGCTCCAGCCCGCGGGCCTTGGCCGCGGCCTCGCCCTTCTTGAAGGCGGGGCCGTGGAACAGCGAGGCCACCGGGCCCTGCTTCATCCGCGAATGCCGTCCCACCAACACGTTCTCCAGCGCGGTCATGCTGGGGAAGAGCCGGATGTTCTGGAACGTGCGCGCCACCCCGGCGACGGTGACCGCCGCCGGGTCGCTGGGCAGCTTGGCGCCGCGGAGCCGGACCGTGCCCTTGGTCGGGGTGTACAACCCGGTGAGGCAGTTGAAGAACGTCGTCTTGCCCGCGCCGTTCGGCCCGATCAGCCCGAGGATCTGGCCCTCGCGCAGTTCGATGTTGACGTCGGACAGGGCGGTGAGGCCACCGAAGACCATCGAGACGTTGGTCGCGGTCAGCACGGGTTCGCGCACGCGGACGCCCTGTGACGTTGATTCGCTCGCAAGCTCGCTCATCGCGCGGCCCCCGCCTTCGCGTCGCCACCGGTGGTGTCGTCGTGCACGTTGAGCTCCTCGATCGGCACGCCTTCGGCGCCCTCGTCGGCCAACTCGGCCCTGCGGTGCCGGTCGGGCACCAGGCCCTGCGGCCGGAACCGCATGATCAGCACCAGTGCCAGGCCGAACAGCATCAGCCGGTAGTCGGCGAAGTCACGCAGCTTCTCCGGCAGCACCAGCAGCAGCGCCGCGCCCAGGACCGCGCCCGGGATCGACCCCATGCCACCGAGGATGACCGCCGCGAGCAGCGTCACCGACTCGATGAACTGGAAGCTGTCATAGGCCACGGTGGACGTCTTGTGCGCGAACACCGCGCCCGCCAGACCGGCCAGCGTGGCACCGATCAGGAACGCGAGGATCTTCGCCTGGCCGGTCTTGATGCCCATCGCCCGCGCGGCGTCCTCGTCCTCACGGATCGCGATCCACGCCCGGCCGATCCGCGAGTTCTTCAGGTTCGCGAACACGACCATCACCAGCGCCACCAACACGATGATCAGCACGTAGTAGAGGACACCCGAGGGCAGTTCCACCGCGCCGATCGTGAGCGGCTTGTCGAACGAGGCGCCGAACCAGTTGATCGGCGGCACGCCGGGGATCGCGTTCGCGCCGCCGGTCAACCCGCCGATGTCGTTCTGCGCGGACTTCTTGAAAATCTCACCGAAGGCCAGCGTCACGATCGCCAGGTAGTCCCCGCGCACCCGCAGCGTCGGCGATCCCACCACCGCGCCGAAGATGCCCGCCACGATCGCGGCGATGATCGCCACCAGCACGAACGGCAGGTCGATGTCGAACGCTGCCGCGGCCGCACCCGAGAAGTTCGCCGCCACGAACGCGCCGATGCCCAGGAACGCCACGTAGCCGAGGTCGAGCAGTCCTGCCAGGCCGACCACGATGTTGAGGCCGATCGCGGTCGCGGCATAGATGCCGATGTTCGCCGCGGTCGTCATCCAGTAGTCGGTGCCCGCCTCGGTGAACGGCAATGCCAAGGCGCACAACAACAACACCCCGACGCTGAACAGCTTGTGCTGGTCGGACAGCGCGGAGATCCACCCGGTGAGGCCGATCCCCTGCAGCGCGCCCAGCGCACCCGCGAGGAAACCCAGCAGCGACAGGAAGATCGCGCCCGCGTACGGGTTGCCGACGCCGCCCTGGCCGCCCGCGTTGAGCAGCATCGCGACCAGCAGCAGCAGCACGACGAACGACACCAGCAGCACCGTGTAGGCCACCAGGGTGGGGACCTTGGTCTTCCAGTGCAGGATCGGCTCGATCGTGCCCGCGATCGCCGAGACGATCACCAGCACACCGGCGACGATGCCGACGATGCCGCCGAAGGCGTACGAGCCGTCGATCGCCGTGATCGCGCCGATGCCGCCGCCGTCGAACAGGATGAACAGCGTGTTGATCGCCGCGACGGCGACCATGCCCCACCCGAGTGCCCGCTGGACGCGGTTGCGCACCGGGATCGGCGCGAACGCCACGACCAGCACCGCGATGCCCAGTACCAGGGTGTGCAGTCGGAAACCGCTCACCGCCCAGGGCGAGTCGAAGAACTGGAGCGTCGCCTTGTCGGGGTAGGGACCGTCGTTGAGTACGAACGTCGCCCACGGCAACAGCGCCGCGATGATCGCCAGCACACCGCCCGCGACCGTGAGCTGCTTGGCCATCTCGGGCTTCAGCACTTCCTTGAGCCGATTCATGCGCGCACCCTTTCCGGCTCACCGAACAGGCCCTGCGGCCGGAACACCAGCACGCCGATCAGCAATATGAAGATCCACACCAGGTCGTACTGGGTGCCGCCCGGCATGTACTGCCCGGACAGGGTCTTCATCAGACCGATCGCGAAGCCGCCGATCACCGCGCCCTTGATGCTGCCCACGCCGCCGAGCACGGCCGCGGTGAACGCGAAGATGCCATACAGGAAGCCGACTTCGGTGTCGATGTTGGTGTAGTGGATGCCGTAGAGCACCCCCGCCACCCCGGCCAGCGCCGCGCCGATCACGAAGGTCAGCACGATCGTCCGGTTCGGGTTGACGCCCATCAGCCGCGCGGTGTCCGGGTCTTGCGCGGTGGCCCGCATCGCCCGCCCCATCCGCGACCGGGAGATGTAGGTCTGCAACACCACGGCGCCGATCAACGAGACGACGATCATCAGGATCGCTGTGGCACCAATGGTGATCCGGCCGCCGAAGATGTCCAATGTGTACTGCTGGTCGATGAACACGCGCGGGAACGGCACCGGCGCGGTGGCGCCCGGATACCAGATGCGCACGGCTTCCTTGAGGATCACCGACACGCCGAGCGCGGTGATCAACGGCGCCAGCCGGGGCGCGTTGCGCAACGGCCGATACGCGAACCGCTCCATGATCACCGCCAGGATCACCGCGACCAGCGCGCCACCGATCGCCATCAGCGGCAGTGCCAGCCACCAATCGCTCTTGAGAGCGTCGGGGAGCACATAGGAATAGGTGGCCAGCGAAGCGAAACCGCCCACCATGAAGACCTCGCCGTGGGCGAAGTTGATCAATTGAATAATGCCGTATACCATTGTGTAGCCCAGCGCGATGAGCGCGATCGCGGCGCCCAACACAAGGCCGTTGATAAGCTGCTGGAGCAGCGTGGCCACGTCTACCTCCATGAGGACGGGGGCAGGCTTGTCGCCTGCCCCCGCCACGTCCGTCTGTTGGGCAGAGAGTCGTTTCTCAGCCGCCGAAGGTACCGGTCTCGTCGGCCACCCACTTGCCGCCCGACACCTTGTAGACGGTCAGCAGCTTGTTGGTGCTGTCGCCGTACTCGTCGAACTTGACACTGCCGGTCGCGCCCTCGGCGGAGTACGACTGGACGTTCTTGAGGACGTCCGTCCGCTTCGAGTCGCTCCAGTCGCCGCCCTCGACGGCCTTGGCCAGCGCCGCGATGATGGCGTTGGTGGCGTCGAAGGAGAACGCGCCGTACGCGCTGTAGTCGTCCTTGAAGCCCTTGGCCTTGTACGCGTCGACGAACGCCTTGGCGGTGTCCAGGGTCTCGGTCGGCGCACCGACCGAGGTGGAGAGGTCACCCTCCTTGCCGCCCAGCTCGATGTACTTCGGGTCGAAGATGCCGTCGCCACCCATGACCGGCACGTTCAGCCCGGCGTCCTTCATCTGCTTCGAGAGCGGACCCGCCTGCGGGTACTCGCCGCCGTAGTAGACCGCGTCCGGGTTCGAGCCGCGGATCGAGGCGATGACACCGGAGAAGTCGGTGTCGCGCTCGCCGACCTTGGCGCTGGTGGCGATCTTCGCGCCGTCCTTCTCGGCCTGCTTCTTGAACTCCGCCGCGAGGCCCTCACCGTAGGTCTTGCCGTCGGTGATGATGGCGATGTTCTTCTTGCCCGCCTTGCCGACCAGGTACTTGGCCGCGAACGGGCCCTGCAGGTCGTCGGTGGCGCAGACGCGGAAGTAGTTCTCGAATCCGCGCTTGGGCGCGGTCGCGTAGTCCGCGCCGCGGGTCAGCGACGGGTTGGTGTTCGCGGGCGAGATCTGGACGATGTTCTTGCCCTTGAGGATCGGCTGCACGCTCTGCGCGACCGAGGAGTTCAGCGTGCCGACGACGCCGACGACACTCGCGTTCGACGACAGGCGGGTGGCCGCCTGCGCACCGACCTGCGCGGTGGCCTGGTCGTCCTCGGTCTGCACCGCGAGCTTGTAGCCCTTGACGGCGCACTTCTCGTTGGCCTGGTCCGCAGCGAGCTGGGCGGAGTTCTTGATGCCCAGTCCGAGCGCTGAGAGGCCACCGGACTGCGGCGCGATGACGCCGATGACCAAGGTGCCCTTGCTCTGGTCACAGCTCTGGCTGCCGCCACCGCCCGCACCCGACTCGGTCTTGTTGGTGCCACAGGCCGTGAGCAACAACGCGCCAGCGACCAGCACCGCGGCCTTCACCGTCTGGTTTCGCACGTGATGTCCCTTCTCCGCTTTCGTCCGGCAATGCGTGTATGCATGCCGAACCCCGCCCTCGTACCTATTGGAGGGTTGCGCCGGAACGTAGTGACCGAATGCGACGTAGTCACGCACCTGGGCTGCTCGTGACCAGACTGCAACGAAAGTTCGCGATGGTGTTCGCGCTGCGGACATCGGCCCCGCGAGCACCCCGGGATCGCGATATCGACTTCACAACGGCAGGTCACCGTGCGTCACGATTGCCCTACCCTACTGGACGTGCCCGACCGGAAACGTGTGCTCGCGTGGGTGGCCGCGGCCGTCCTCGTCGTGGGCACGGTCGTCGTCCTGCGTACTCCCGGTGATGGTGCCGATCGGACGGGGCCGACCACCGGCAGTGTCCCGCCACCGGTTCGGGTGACCCGCTACGCCGCCGACGGGGTGGTGCTGCCGGAACCGGGCGCCCGCCCCGAAGCACCGCGCGACGTGGTGGCCGTGCCGTCGCCGGGGCGGGTCCTGGTGTCCTGGTCGGACAGTCGCGCGGTCGCCCACGAACTGCGGTGGACCGGCGGCGGGCAGGCACCGGGCACGCGCCTGGTCACCGTGCCGGACACCCAGCTCGACGGTCTGGTCGACACCCAGGAGTACCGGATCGAGGTCCGCGCGGTCGACGCGTTCGGCCGCCGTTCGGAGCCGACCAGGGTGGCGGCCACCCCCGGCCGCGGCGACCCGAGCTGGCGCGCGGGCCTCACCGGCCTGCTCGACGACTTCCCGGACTCCTCGACCCTGCGCGCGGACGTGCCGGGGTCGCGATGGCACCTGTCCGGCTATCGCGGCTGCGTCGATCTCGGCGAGCGCGGCCCGGGGGAAGCCGGGCTGCCGGTGGATCTCGGCTGCGGCGCGGACGAGGCGGTGCTGCGCGCCCGCGGCCCGCTGCGGCTGCCGGACCGGCCCGGCGACGACGGCGTGCTGGCCCGGTTCGTCGTGCTGACCGACGCGGCGGGACCGCAGGGCAGGCTGACCCTGGACCTGGTGCCCGGCCCCGCCGACCGGGTCGGCACCGCGCGCGGGACGGTGCTCGCCGGGCCGGATCCCACCCTGCCCGCCGGCGCGATCCGGGCCGTGATCGACGACGCGGGCGCGCGGGTGAACACCGGCCCCGACCTGGACCCGGCCGTCCCGACCGCGACGGTGTCGCCGCCGCCCAAGCGGGGCGCCGGGGCGCTGCACCTGTTCGAGCTGCGGGTAAGCACGACCGGGGTGACCGTGCTGCAGGACGGCCGGATCGTGGCTGTCGCCGCCGTGGTGCCGCGCTGGCGGGAGGCGTCGGCGCTGGTGGGGTTCCGGGGGCCGCAGGGGCGCCGATCACGGGTGCACCTGGCGTCGGCCGGGTTCACCGGGCCCCCCGCGCCGGTGCCGCCGGTGATCGAGGTGCCGGTCAACGTCGCCACCCGCCAGGTGCTGAGCCCGGACGCGCCCGCGCCTGCCTCGGGCACCACCCGCCGTCCGCTGCGGGACGCGCTGGCCGCGCGGTTCATGGTCACCATGGCGGTGTCGGCGGGCCTCGACGCCACCGCGGTCCAGGTGCAACTCGGCTCGGAGCTGCTGCCCGCGCGTCCTGCCGTGCCGGGTCCGCCCGTCGCCGCGGGCTCGGTGGTCACCGTCATCGCCGACGTGCCACCCGGCCTGCTCGGCGGCGCGGGGCCGGATTCGCTGAGCCCGTTCGTGGTGCGGGCGCCCGGCGCGGGCACCGGGGCGGTGGTGCAGGAAAGCTACCTGGAGATCACCCCCGCCCCCGCGGCGGGTCCGCAGACCACGACCCAGCCGCGCCGGACCGACCGCGAACGCCCCACCCGCGACGCCCTGCCGACGTCCACTGTGGACTTGGGCGATTCGGCGGGCGCGCCGCTGCCCGCGTCCACAGTGGCCCCGGTGGGCAGGCTGGTGGTTTCCGTTGTGCTGGACGGTTCCGCGGCGCAGTGGGACACCGGCTCGGTCGCGGGCGTGCAGGGATTCCAACTCTGGCTGGACGGCCGGATCGCCGCGGGAGTGCCGACGTCGATCGACGGCCCGTCGGCGGGCGGGCGCTACGTGATCCCGTTGTCGCTGACAGACTCGACTCCAGGCAAGCACGTGCTGGAGGTCCGTGTGTTCGGAGTGGACGGTTCGCAATCGTCGCTGCTGGAGAGCTTCACCGTCACCTAGGTGATGTTCTCCACCACGGCCTCGGCCACAGCCTTCATCGTCGTGCGCCGGTCCATCGCGGTGCGCTGGATCCAGCGGAACGCCTCCGGCTCGGACAGCGCCTGCCGGGACATCAACAGCCCCTTGGCGCGCTCGACGACCTTGCGGGTCTCCAGCCGGTCGGTCAGCCCCGCGACCTCGTGCTCCAACGCCTGCAGTTCGGCGAAGCGGCTCACCGCCAACTCGATCGCGGGCACCAGATCATGCTTGGCGAACGGCTTCACCAGATACGCCATCGCCCCGGCGTCCCGCGCCCGCTCCACCAGCTCCCGCTGACTGAACGCCGTGAGCATGACGACAGGCGCGATCCGCTCCCCCGCGATCGTCGCCGCGGCGTCGATCCCGTCCATCTTCGGCATCTTGACGTCGAGGATCACCAGGTCCGGCCGCAACTCCCCGGCGAGCCGCACGGCCTCCTCG
This sequence comes from Actinokineospora sp., assembly GCF_052390155.1. Lineage (NCBI taxonomy): Bacteria > Bacillati > Actinomycetota > Actinomycetes > Pseudonocardiales > Pseudonocardiaceae > Actinokineospora > Actinokineospora sp. The sequence goes on from NZ_JBQTHF010000008.1 coordinate 104,334, forward strand.
CCGTCACCGGCCTCGCCCGCGACCTCGTAGCCCTCTTCGCGGAGCATCTCGACCAGATCAAGCCTGATCAGCGCCTCGTCCTCGGCCACCAACACCCGTCGTGGGGTGGGGCCGGACTGGGCCTCGGTAGCCAGGTCGGTCACCGGGGTCCTCCTGTAGTGGGTGTCGACAGCGCGAAATCGGAGCCTGCAGCGTACCGCCGCGGCGGCCGTCGGGGCCGGTAGTGGAACGTGATCGCGCCGACATCACCCGGTCGCGCGGCATCGGGGAACCTGCGCGCACCGCCCCGACGTGATCGCGTAGAGTCCCTGCCCGACGCCCCCGTAGCCCAATCGGCAGAGGCAGCGGACTCAAAATCCGTCCAGTGTGCGTTCGAGTCGCACCGGGGGCACGCACCGCATCCGCGCACATGCCCGTGACCGTTTCGGTCACGGGCATTTGTCGGCTCGTCCGGCATCTGGGGTGCGGGCGCGGTCGATCACCTCCTCGATGCGCAGCGGGCTGGCGGGGTGGTTGGTCAGGCACAGGGGCGTGGTGATCTGGCGGAAGCCGAACGACTCGCCCGCCACGTAGAACTGGGCGCGGGCCAAGCGGGAGATGTCGGCGACCGGGCTGCCCTTGGCCCTGGCCAGATCGTTGGCGGCGGCGATCTGGGCGGGGCTGTTGAGGCGGCCGAAGAACTGGGTCATGGCGTTGCCGACGACCTGGTTGTGCAGGCCCTTCGGCGCCTGGGTGGCGAACAGCAGACCGAGGCCGTACTTGCGGGCCTGGGAGGCGAGCACGATGGTGCTGCGGGTGCTCGCCGTGAGGGTGCCCGACGCGGCGAGGGTTTGGGCTTCGTCCATGACGAAGAGGGCGCCGAGCGGGCGGTCGCCCGCCGGGTTGCGCTTGATCCAGGCGAAGAGCTCCATCTGGAGTTGGTTGACGAAGTTCTGCCGCTGTTCCTCGGCGGGCAGGCCGACGAAGCTGATGACGGACACCCTGGCGCGTTTGCCCGCTCTCGGCGTGAGCAGCACGCCCGGGTCGACGGGGGTGCCACCGCCCGCGAACAGGGGGTCGTTGACCGTGGCAGCCTTGAGTGCCTCGGCCAGGTCGGCGGCGACGCGTCTGCCGTCGTTGAGGTTGCTCACGCCGTCGGGCAGGTCGGCGAGGACGTCGATGAGCCCGGGCAGGCTGCGCGACCCGGTGCGGGCGTGGTGGATGACCGCCTGCCGCAGTACCGCCAAGCCGATGTTGGCCTTGACGGTGCTCCCCGTGAGCCGGACCTGCGGGGCCAACGTCGCCACAGCCACCTCCACGGCGGCACAGAACTCGTCGTCGTCGTCGAGGACGCCCGCGAAGTCGGGCAGCGGCTGGAAGGCCAGCGGCCTGCCGTTGGCCCGGCCCGGGGTCCAGACCACGACGTCGGTCTCGGCCAGGTAGCGCTCGGCGAGCCGGGCGTCATCCGGGCCCCAGTCCGCGGGCGGGCGCGGCCAGGGGTCGCCGAGGCGGGCGAGGTCGTTGTTCGGGTCCAACACGATCGCGGAGACCCCGAGCAGCGCACACTCCTCCACGATCCGCCTGAGCAGAACGGTCTTCCCCGACCCCGAGCCCGCGAAGACCGCGGCGTGCTTGCGCAGCGCCGACAGCTCGATCCGCACCGGCTCCCCGGTGCCGATGACGGTGCCGAGCGTGATCTCCCCCTCGGCGCGCGGCGGCTGCGTCCCGTCCGACGGCTCCACCACTGGCGCCCCGGTGCCGACAGCGGCGCCAAGCGTGCTCGTCCGATTCGCGGGCGGCTGCGTCCCGTCCGCCTGCGCCACGGTGCCAAGCGTGGTCGTCCGGTTCCCGGGCGGCGGGTGCGTCCCGTCCGCGCGGTGCCCCGTGGGATTCTCCGGCAGCACGGCCGACAACAACTGTGACCGGCCCGCGGGTCGCCGGTCGATCAGCCACTCGTGTAGTTCGGTGCCGCCCCTGACGAACATCTTGTCGAGCGCCCAGAACGTGCGCACGTCCGACTCGGAGAGCTTGAGCCGCCGCCCGCCCGCTGCCTCGAACGCCCTGAGCTCGGCCTGGGTCTTCAGTCCTCTCGACCACGACGAGTTGCGGATGACGATCAGGTGCCGGTTGTCGGCGCCCGGACGCAGACCCGCGGCGGACCGCGCCTTGCGGAAACGGTGCAGCGCGGCAACGGGGTGTGGTGCGGAGATCGTCCGAAACGCCCAGTGCTCCTCCAGGTCGGACGCCTCGTCGACAGTGCGGGTGAGCCAGGCGTGCAGCTCGTCTCTCCCGTCCCTGGCCTCACACACCCACTCCATGTTGTCGTCGCCGACCTCGGTGATCCACCCGCGCAGCGCGGCGGAGAGCAGTCCGGGCATCACCTTGTCCTCGGTGCCCTGGTCGAGCAACGTCGAGGCATCGGCAGCCGACCGCAGCTGCTCGAACCAGGTGTCGAGTTCGGCGAAGCGGTCCGGCTTCGGGTCGGGGCGCGGCGGGGCGGTCGGACTGGGCCCGTGCTCGTCGAAGGTGGTCAGCTCGCGGGGCTGACCGGTGCGCAGACAGGCTTCGATGTGGGCGCCGATGCGCTTGAGCAGTTCGCGTGGCGTGCATTCCTCCCACGTCCCCTCGAACGCCGCGGGCGCCACCGGCCAGGTCGGGTGCGGCGGCACGAAACCCATGGCCTCGTACGCCAGGCCGAGCCGTCTCTCGACCAGCGCACGACCGAGTCGGGCGTCGGTGACCCGGCCCAGGGTCAGCGACTCGCGGAAGCGGTCCGGGACCGTGTCGGCGGCCTTGGCCTTGATCTGCGTCCACGTGTTGGGCAGGCACGCGAGCACCGTCACCGTCCTGCGGGTCACCTCGCGCAGCCGCATCAGCCCGTCGGCTATCTGGGCCACCAGCAGGTCGCCGTCCGCGCCGCGCCCGATGTCCTGGGTGTGCAGGGCGGACCGCGCGACCAGCGTGTCGAGCTGGTCGACGCCGATCACGATCGGGCCGGTCAGCGCCAGCAGCCGGGTGATGTCGTGCACCTGGGTCAGCGCGGACTTCGGCTGCGGCCGGATGCCCCACCTGCGCCGCTCGCCGTCCCTCGACTCCTCGAACCCGCCCAGGTAGTAGTCGCCGATGTAGCTCGTGGTCGGGTTCTCGCTCCCGTAGAGCACCAACGCCCGCGCGGTGTCGCCGCACTCCACGGCGAGCTGCCGGTCGAGCACGCGCAGCCCCGCGACGAACGCGTCGACATCCCTCGGCGCGATGCTGTGTCCACTCAGGACTCTCTCGGTTGCCCGCTGGTCGACCCCGCCGCGCAGGCACACCCGTCGCAGGAAACTCGTCAACTGCGAGTCGCCGGACCCGTCCGGTCGGGAGAGGCCCCTGCGCAGCGCCTCGGCCGTGTTCTCCCAGAAGGCGTCACCCGCGGTGAGTTCGTCGAGAAAGAAGTACCCGTTCGCCTGGTGTGCCTGTCGTCGGACGAGGCCGAGCAGGTGGGTCTTGCCGACCCCCTTCTGGCCTTGCAGCACGAGCCCGATCGGGCTCGGGCCGTCACTGGCCGCGGCGTCGCGGATGCCCACGTCGATCGCCGCGACCACCTCGGCGTGCAGACCGTCGACGTGGTACGGGGAGTCCCGCCACACGTGGTCGGGGGTGTCGGCCCAGTCGAAGCGCAGGCTCCCCAGCGCGGCCAGGTGCTCGATCATCATGACGTCTCGATGGAGAGCAGGTGGTTGTCCCCACCGCCGATGCGGATGGCCGCGTCGTGGTCGGCGGGCGTGAGCACCTTGCGGTTGGACTCCGGGACCAGGTGCGCCTGCCCGGTGCGGCTCAGTTCCTTGAGCACGGCGTCGACCTCCTCGGTCGGCGCGTTGCCGAGCATCGGCCGCAGGGCGACCAGTCCCACCCAGTCGCGCGGCGACCGGGCCAGCTCGCGGTAGGCGATCCTGATCCGGTGCTCGATCTCCGCGGCGGTCGGCTCGACGTCGACTTCGGTGACGGGCTCGATGTCGACTTCAGCGGCGGCCTCGACGTCGGCGGCGAAGACGTGGGCCAGGCGCAGGTTCTCCCGACGCAGGTAGCCGTCGAGCCCGCCGAGCAGGACGTACAGCGCGGCGGCGAGGGTGCTGCGGGGCGCCGGTGGCGGTGGCGTGGTCGCCGCCAGCTCACCGCCGCACCAGGCCCACCCGCGGTCGGTCAACTCGTGCACGAAACAGCGCCCCTGCTTGCGGCTGGCGACCAAGTCGAGGTCGTTGAGCTGAACGCGTTCCTTGCCGTCGATCACGAAGCCCACGATGGTCCGCAGCTCCGGGTTGGACACCTCGCGGGCGAGCACCATCAGCGTGAGCATCGCCGCGGTCTGCTTGTGTCCCAATCGATCGGTCATCCGAGATCCTTCCGCACCGTGGATGCCTGCCGCGCGGTCGCGACAGGCGTTGGTCGATTCGCTGGCTATTCGCGGGGAAACCCGTCGTGGTGCGCGCCACCCGGGTCCCGCGCGCGGACCTCAAGCACCCGCACGACCCACTCGATCGCGGTCCGGGTGTCCGGTGGCACGACCACGCGGCCCTCGTCGTTGCCCTGGGCGGAGCGAGGTCTGACCACCAGGGCGAGGTCGGCGGCGAGTTCCGCCGCGCGCACGCCGTCGCCCGAACCGATCGCGGCGAGCAGGCCACCGACGACCTCGTCCACGAGTTCCCACAGCCGCGGGCGCAGCAGCGCACGAACGGCTTTCCGCAGCACTCCCACGAGGTCGACGTCCTCGGCGTCGACGAGCGAGGTGACGCCGTTGAGCTGGTCGACCAGGCCGCGCGCCACCTCGGCCGGTCCGCGCGACGGGCCGAGCCGCAGGTACCGCAGGTTTCCGACATAGCCGGGCAGCGCGTTGGGCTCGGCGGCCGCGGTGAGCACCGGGATGACCCTGCGGTTCTGGCCGACGGTGCGGTGCAGGAACAGTTCGACCTCCGCGGACTGCCACCGGCTCACCGTCCGGTCGACAACCAGGCACAGGTGCTTGGTGTCGTCCTCGGTCCTGGTGAGCAGAGACCGGTCGCCCGACAGCGACAGCTCGGCCCGCACGCCGAGCATGTCCAGCTCCTTGATCAGCGCGGTCGCGACGTCCACTGTGGAGCGTGGGGTGCTCACCCGGACGTCGTGGGTGAACTCGCGGTTCCCCGTCCGAGCGGCGGCGACGTAGGCGTCGCGGTTCTCCGCCAGCACGGCCGTGCGGTCGAAGTTCTGCGCGACCAGCGCGGCCGCCGTCTCCAACGCGAAGCTGATCTGGTCCGCGGCGGGGATGGACTCGGAGCGGACCGGGAGCTGCTCACCGAAGCTCCAGTAGGAGATGTAGGGCAGCGTCAGGTGCCGGGACATCACCTCGGGCGAGACCTGGCGGTCGAGCCAGTTGCCGAACAGGCCCCTGGTCTCCTCAAGGCAGATGCGCCGCCACTGCTCGGACCGGTCGTACTCCTCGCGGGAGTCGAACCTGGACAGCAGGGGCAGGACGGTGAGCTGCGGCCGGTCGTAGGGCATGCGGTCGCGGGCGGCGTTGGCCAGCTTGGCGATCCCGACGGCGCCCCGAATGCTCTGCACGTTGGCCGTGAACAGCACGACAAGGCGGTCCGGGAGGTGGGCGGTGCAGATGCCGCCGATGTCGGAGACCCCGGTGCGGCTGTCGAGGAGGACGAAGTCGTAGGCGGCTGTCCACTGCGTACGGCACCGTTCGAGGTAGTCGCCGAAACCCGCCTCGTAGAGGCGCGCCCAGTCGATCCGCTGAACCCGGCCGACATAGTCGGCGTCGTCGCGGCCCGCGGCGAGGAAGTCGAGCGTGCCCACGCCGGTCAGCCGGGTCGTGTGGTCGACCGGGCCGGTCTTGTCGGCAAGGAAGTCGTCCACCAGGTCCACCACCCCGCCGGTGGGGTCGGCGCTCATCATCGGCCGGAAGTAGTCGTGCAGGCCGGGGGCCTCCAGATCCCAGTCCACGCACAGCACGCGGTGGCCCCAGCGCGCCAGCAGGACGGCGATGTTGGCCAGCGTGAAGCTGCGGCCGACACCCCCCTTGTAGGAGTAGAAGGTGACAACAGCGCCCGACATAGGTCAGAACCTCGGCAGCGTGGGAGTTCTGGGCGGGTCGGGGTCCGGCGTGTCCACCGGCCAATCGGGCCGCCACTCGGGCGCCCGTCCGATGAGATCCGCCAGTTCGATCGCGATCCGCTCCACCTCGCGATGGAAGCCGAGGTACTCGACGGTGTCCTGGAACTGCGGGTACGGCAGGTTCCACGGCTTGAGGTTCTGCATCCGCCGGTCCTTCGCGTACTTCGGGAAGTTCTCGGAGTCGCAGAAGATCACCGGGTAGATCAGGCCCTGCGGCCGCTCCAGCGATGCCAGGCCGACGAGTTTCTCCCGTCGTGCCATGGAGTGCCACTCGGCCAGGCACCACTCGTTGAGGAAGTACTTGGGCGAGCAGACCGGAAGCAGGATCCGGGTCCGCAGCAGGGCGGTCCGCACCGCCAGCGGCCAGTTGGTGCCACCGGGGATCCCGTCGTCGAAGAAGATCTTCACCTGGTGGTCGACGTTGTCGTCCAGCAGCTCCGCCAGCCGGGGGTAGAAGTGGGTGCGAACCCAGGCGGGCACCGTGGCGCCCTCGCGCTGGTAGCTGATGAACACGTCGTACTCGTACACGCGTGCCATCGCCCCTTCGCGAGCCCGACCACCGGCGGACCCGATCCTAACTCCTTGGCGCAGGAACAAAACAGGTGCGAAGCCGGGCAAAGACGGGACATTTTTGGCTGGAGCACTAGCATTCGGCCCATCGCGACGCGGCGTCCGGCGCACAAACCACTGACAGCAGGGAGAAACACGACAGAAACTGGACACGCACGCGACACCGGCCGCCCGCGTCCGGTGCGTCGCCGACAATGTCTGTCGCCCGGAGTACCCCAGTTCCGGCCAGCCCCAGGGAGTACCGATGTCCGACCGCGAGGCGCCGCGGGTGTTCATCACCTACGCGCACGAGTCACCGGAGCACAAGGAGCAGGTACGCCGGTTCGCGACGTTCCTGCGCGAACAGATCGGGTTGGACGTGCATTTTGACCGGTGGTACGACAACAAGCGCCGCGACTGGTCGGCGTGGGCCATCGACCACCTGACCAACGCGGACTTCATCCTCGTCATCGCCTCCCCCGCGTACAAGCGCCGGGCCGACGGCACGGCGGCGCCGGACGAGGGCCGCGGGTCGCAGTTCGAGGCGGCGATGATCCGGGACAACCTGACCAAGAACCTGCGCCGGGAAACCGAACGGGTCCTGCCGGTCGTGTTGCCGGGACGATCGATCGAGGACATCCCGACGTTCCTCAACGGCTACTCCACCACGAGGTTCCACGTCGAGGAGTTCACCGAGAAGGGGGTGTCGGAACTGGTGGCCGCGATCACCGGACACGGGCAGTACCCGATGCCCGAGCGCGGTCCGTGGCGGGACGGGGCCGCACCGGCGCGCCCACAGGTGCTGCTGGCCAACGGGCTGCCCTGGCTGGACCGCAGCTCGGACGTCCGCTCGGGCAGCGCGCGCATCGACGGCGTGCACTACGGCGACAGCATCGTGTTGCGGCCGACCTTGTTCACCGCTGGGGCGCGGGGCTTCGTCGAGGTGGACCTCGGCCGGGCGTACCGGCGGATGACGTCGGTGGTGGGCGTACTGGACGACGCCGCCGAGGCGTTCCAGGTGGGCCACTTCCGGGTCTACCTCGACGGCAGCCCGCAGCCGGAAAGCAGGGCGGCGCTGGGCAAGCCGGGAACCGTCGAGGTGGACGTCACCGGGGCACTGAGGTTGCGGCTGGAGATGTACCGCCCGGGGGTCGTGGCCTCGCCGCTGCTCTCCGGGGTGCTGGCGGCGGGCGGGCAGTCGAGCAGGTTGCCGGAGTTGGCATGGGGCAACCCGACCTTGTATTGAGCCACCTGGCCGCGAACTCGGTTTCCTCTTTGGTTGGAAGCGTCCGCCGCGGCGAGCACGACGAGGCCGCCGAGTGGTACACGGCGGCCCCGGGGCCGGCCGGTCTTCCGGCGAGCAGGTCCGACCCCTGCTGAGAACCAGGAGCGCCGGGCGGGGAGGCCACCGCGTCGAGTTGTCGGTGCCCACAGCGGTGAGTGCCCGTCCTTCTTGCCAGTTGCTCGTAGTTGCAACGTCGTCGCGTGCGTACATGTGCACGTATGGTGGGCGAAGCGACGAGGAGGACACTGTGCGGGTCTTGGCCGATCGGACGTATCGGGTGCTGTTCTCGGCGCAGGTGATCGCGTTGCTCGGCACCGGATTGGCGACCGTGGCACTGGGATTGCTGGCCTACCGGCTCGCGGGCGCGAGCGCCGGGGTGGTGCTCGGCACGGTTCTGGCGATCAAGATGGCGGCCAACGTGCTGGTGGCGCCCGTGGTGACCGCCCTGGCGGATCGGCTTCCCCGCCGCGCGTTCTTGGTCGGACTGGATCTGGTGCGGGCGGCCATCGCGGTCTCGCTGCCGTTCGTCACCGCGGTGTGGCAGGTGTTCGTGCTGGTCGTCGCTTTGCAGATCGCCTCGGCGGCGTTCACGCCGACATTCCAAGCCGTCATTCCCACGGTGCTGACCGAGGAGAAGGACTACACCCGCGCCCTGTCGCTGTCGCGGCTCGCGTTCGACCTGGAGGGGATTCTGAGTCCGGTGCTCGCCGCGGCGTTGCTGACGGTGATGAGCTTCTCGTGGCTGTTCGTCGGCACGGCGGCGGGTTTCCTGGGTTCGGCCATGCTCGTCCTCGCCGTGTCGCTGCCCCGTCCAGCCCGGACCGAGCGCGCCAGCGGGATCGTCGACCGTACGACGCGCGGGGTACGGATCCACCTGGCTACGCCGCGGCTGCGCGCGCAGCTCGGCTTGAACCTGGCCGCGGCGGCCGCGGGGGCGATGGTGCTGGTCAACACCGTGGTCATCGTCCGCGGCGATCTCGGGCTGACCGACACCTCGGTCGCGCTGGCGCTGGGCCTGTTCGGCGGCGGTTCGGCGCTCGCGGCGCTGCTGTTGCCGCGCGTGCTGGACGGGCTGCCCGACCGGGTGGTGATGACGACCGCCGCCCTCGCGCTCGCCGCGCTGCTGGGCTGCCTGGCGGCGGCCTATGTCGGCATGCCGGATCTTCGCCTGCCCGTGGTGCTGGCCGGGTGGTTGGTGCTCGGGATCGGGTACTCGGCGGTCCTGACGCCGGTCGGGCGGCTGGTCCGCCGGTCCGGCCACCCGGGCGACTGGCCGGTCCTGTTCGCCGCGCAGTTCGCGCTGTCCCACGCCGGATGGCTGCTCACCTACCTGCTCGCGGGTCTGCTGGGCGGCCTCGTCGGCGGCGGGCCGACCATGGGCGTGCTCGCCGCCGTCGCCTTGGGTGGGGCGGTCTACGGGGCGCGGGTGTGGCCGCGGACGGAGCCGCTCGACCTGGAACACGTGCACCATGACCTCGGCGACGACCACCCGCACCTGCGATCCGGTCGGCGCCACGCCCATCCGTACGTCATCGACGACACGCACCGCCGCTGGCCCACCGACGCGATCGCCGACCGGTGACGCCCCTCGGTCCGGGAGAACAGGCAGCCATGCACGCGAACGACCCCGGCGCGACGTGGCCCCACCTGCCGCCCGACGAGCAGATCGACATCGCCGTCGACTCCCTGCGGATGCTCGCCGACCCGACCCGGCTGCGCATGCTCTGGCTGCTCTGCGGGCAGGAGTACGACGTCACCAGCCTCGCCCGGGCTGTCGGCATCGCCCGACCCGCTGTCTCCCAGCACCTGACCAAACTCCGCCTCACCGGCCTGGTCACCACCCGCCGCGACGGTCGCCGGGCGGTCTACCGAGCCAAAGGCGGACACGTCCGACGAATGCTCGCCGAAGCCCTCGAAGCCGCCCACCACCACCTCGCCGGACTCCCCGACCACGACTGACCACCGCGCTCAGCCGCCATGGAGCCTGCCGAGACTATTCAGCTATGGCTGTAGTACACCTCAAGCTGTATTGTCGGCAGGTGCTGACCTGTGAAACCCGAGAGGCGGCGCTGGCCCGGGTGGGCCGCGCACTGGCCGACCCGACCCGCTGCCGGATCCTGGTGGCCCTGCTCGACGGGCCCGGCTACCCGGCGATGCTCGCCGACCGGCTCGGGCTGACCCGGTCGAACGTGTCCAACCACCTGTCGTGCCTGCGCGGCTGCGGCCTGGTGGCCGCGACGTATGAGGGCAGGCAGGTCCGCTACGAGTTCGCCGACCCGCACCTGGCCCGCGCGGTGGCCGAACTCGTCGAGGTCGTGCTCGCGGTCGAGGCAACCGAGTCCTGTGTGGACGAACCGCGTGAGCGAGGCACCCGATGAGCGTGCCCGACGCCGAGTGTACAGAGAGTTGTTGCGCACCAACGGAAACCGCCGCAACAGCCCGACGGCGAGCGCTGGCGCGGCGGGTGCGGCTGCTGGTGGCCGCCACGATCACCTACAACACCGTCGAGGCGATCGTCGCGATCACGGCGGGCACCATCGCCTCGTCCACCGCGCTGATCGGGTTCGGCCTGGACTCGGTGATCGAGGTCGCCTCGGCCACGGCGGTCGCCTGGCAGTTCTCCAGCGCCGACCACGAAGCCCGCGAACGCACCGCGCTGCGGATCATCGCGGTCTCGTTCTTCGCACTGGCCGCCTACGTCACGGTCGAGTCGGTGCGGGCGCTGGTCGGTGGCGCGATGGCCGATCACTCGACCGTGGGAATCGCGCTCGCCGCGGTCTCCCTGGTGGTCATGCCGTTCCTGTCGGCGGCGCAGCGCCGGGCCGGGCGCGAACTCGGCTCGGCCAGCGCGGTCGCCGACTCGAAGCAGACCCTGCTGTGCACCTACCTGTCCGCCGTGCTCCTGGTGGGCCTGCTGGTGAACAGCCTCCTCGGCTGGTGGTGGGCCGACCCGCTCGCCGCGCTCGTCATCGCCGCCGTCGCGGTGAAGGAAGGCCGCGAAGCGTGGCGCGGCGATCACTGCTGCTGACCCGAGCCGCGGAATCCGCGCAGCCGCAGGCTGTTGCTGACCACGAACGCCGAACTGAACGCCATGGCCGCGCCCGCGAGCATCGGGTTGAGCAGGCCCGCGGCAGCCAGCGGCAGGGCGGCGACGTTGTAGGCGAACGCCCAGAACAGGTTGCCCTTGATGATCGCCAGCGTCCGCCGGGAGAGCCGGATGGCGTCCGCGGCGGCGCGGAGGTCGCCCCGGACGAGGGTGAGGTCGCCCGCCTCGATGGCGACATCGGTGCCGGTGCCCATCGCCAGGCCGAGATCGGCCGTGGCCAGCGCGGCGGCGTCGTTGACCCCGTCGCCGACCATCGCGACGACCTTGCCCTGGGCCTGGAGCCGGGCCACGACGTCGACCTTGTCCTGGGGCAGCACTTCGGCGATGACCTCGTCGATGCCGACCTCGTCGGCCACCGACCTGGCCACGGCCGCGTTGTCGCCGGTCAGCAGCACCGGGGTCAGGCCGAGGCCGCGCAGCATCCTGACCGCCTCGGCCGAGGTCGGTTTGACGGTGTCGGCGACCACCAGGACCGCCCGCGCCCGGCCGTCCCACCCGACCACGACCGCGGTGTGGCCCCGCCGCTCGGCCTGGGCTTTCGCCTCGGCGAGGTCGGCGGGCAGGGGCAGGCCCGCCTGCTCCAGCAGCGCGGTGCGGCCGACGACGACGGCGTGTCCGTCGACGGTGCCCCGCACGCCGAGTCCGTCGACGGCCGTGAAGCCCTCGACCGGCGGGAGATCGCCCGCGGCACGCGCGATGGCCTGCGCGATGGGGTGTTCGGACGCGTTTTCCAGCGCACCGGCCAGGCGCAGCGCCTCGTCGCGATCGACGCCGTCGGACGCGTGGACGTCCACAAGCGACATCTGGCCGGTGGTGACCGTGCCGGTCTTGTCGAGCACGACCGTGTCGACGCGCCGGGTGGACTCCAGCACCTCCGGGCCCTTGATCAGGATGCCGAGCTGCGCGCCCCGGCCGGTGCCGACCAGCAGCGCGGTGGGCGTGGCCAGACCGAGCGCGCACGGGCACGCGATGATCAGCACGGCCACCGCCGCGGTGAACGCGGCTGTCGCGGTGCCGCCCGCGCCGAGCCAGAACATCAGGGTGCCCAGCGCCAGCGCGATCACGATCGGCACGAACACCGCCGAGATCCGGTCCGCGAGCCGCTGGACCCGCGCCTTGCCGGTCTGGGCGTCCTCGACCAGCTTGGCCATCTGCGCCAGCCGGGTGTCGGCGCCGATCCGGCCGGCCCGCACGACGAGCCTGCCGCCCGCGTTGACCGTGCCGCCGACAACGCTGTCGCCGGGGCCGACCTCGACCGGCACGGACTCGCCGGTGAGCATGCTCGCGTCGACCGCCGAAGTGCCTTCCTCGACGACACCGTCCGTGGCGACCTTCTCCCCCGGCCGCACCACGAACCGGTCCCCCACGACCAGCAGGTCGGTGGAAACGCGCTCCTCGCGGCCGTCGCGCAGGACCGCGACCTCCTTGGCGCCGAGTTCGAGCAGCGCGCGCAGGGCGGCACCCGCGCGGCGCTTGGACCGGGCCTCGAAGTAGCGCCCGGCGAGGATGAAGGTGATCACCCCGGCGGCGACCTCCAGGTAGATGTTGGCCTCGCCGCTCATCCGCTGGATCGTCAGCTCGAACGGGTGCGTCATGCCCGGGACGCCCGCCGTGCCGAACAGCAGCGCGTAGAGCGACCAGAGGAACGCGGCCAGCGTGCCCATCGAGATCAGGGTGTCCATGGTGGCCGCGCCGTGCCGCAGGTTCGCCCACGCCGCCTGGTGGAACGACCATCCCGCCCACACCACGACGGGTGCGGCCAGGACCAGGGAGATCCACTGCCAGTAGGTGAACTGCAGCGCCGGGATCATCGCCATGGCGATCACCGGGACCGCCAGCACGGCCGAGCCGATCAGCCGCTGCCGCAACGGATCCACGGTGTCGGCGGGCTCCTCGGGTGCCGCGGGCAGTGTGGCGGTGTAGCCCGCCGCTTCCACCTGGGCCACGAGCTGGTCTGGCTCGACGCCTTCGCCGTAGACGACCTTGGCCTTCTCCGTCGCGTAGTTGACCGTGGCGGTGACGCCGTCGAGCTTGTTGAGCTTGCGCTCGACGCGCATCGCGCAGGACGCGCACGTCATGCCGCCGATGGCGAGTTCGATCTCGCCGACGCGCGGCCGGGTCAGGTTGGACGTCACGGGTGTTCTCCCTCGCCGTGGCTGTGATCGGCGCTCGCGGTGGCGACGGTGAACTCCGCGGTCCGCACGACGCCGCCGTGGCGGAAGTCCAGGAACAGCCGGTAGGTCGCCGCCGAGGGCACCTCCGCGAAGAACGTGATCTCCGGCCCCGGCCGGGTGTTCCGGTCGTCCGGGTGCACGTGCAGGTAGGCCAGGTCGCCGCCGCGCAGCGCGACCAGGTGCCCGTAGGCGCCCAGGTACGGCTGCAGGTCGGTCACCGGGTCGCCGTTCTTGCGGACGGTGACCGTGACCTTGGACGACGACCCGACGACCAGCTCACCGTCGAGGCGCACCTCGTAGCCGTCGACCGTGGCCACCCGCGACGGGGCGTACTCGACCGGCTGGAACTCGCCGGGCACAGCGAGGTCGACGCCGAGTTCCAGCGGCGCCGCCCCGGTGGGCGCGAAGTCGGCGAAGGCCCGGTAGCTGCCCGGCCGGGACAGGTCCAGGGTCGTCGTCCACGTCCCGTCGGGGGCCATCTCGGGGTGCACGTGCTGGAAGGCCGCGGTGTCGCGGCGCACGACGATCAGGTGCAGGCGCTTGTCGTGCTCGACGTCGAAGGCGGTGACGGGGCGCGCGTCCGGGCCGGTTATCCGAAAGGAGAACGGCCGGCCCGCGCCCGAAGCGAGCGTCGTGGCGGTCGGTGTGAGGGTGTAGCCGCCGCTGGCGGACGCCAGCCCACCGGGCTGGCCGATCTGCTCAGCTCCCGCGACGGTGCCGCTGTGGGTGTCCCCGTGCCCGGCGTCCCCGCCGCCGGGCGTCTCGGCCCGCACGGCGAGGGGACCGACAGCGCTGCCGACCGCCCAGGCGCCGCCCGCGACCAGGGCGAGCGCGACACCGTAGGCGGAGAGCTTGCCCGCTGTGTTCATCTCACATCCTCATGGCGTAGATGGATTGCCGGTCAGGCCGTCAGCTCGTACCCGGCCATCTTCGATGGCGGCCCGCACCTCGGCGGCGTCGAGGTCGCCCGCGCTGTCCACGGTGACGACCCCGGTCGGCAGGTCCACCGTCACACTGGTGACACCGTCGATCCGACCGACCTCCTCGCCGACCGAGCGGACGCAGTGGCCGCAGGTCATGCCCGCGACGGTGTAGGTGCGCTGAGACATCGAGAGATACTCCTGCTGTTCTAGTGGGTTTCCGATTTACGAGCGGACCAGACGGGCGATCGCCGCGCTGGCCTCGCGCACCTTCGCCTCGGCCGTGTCGCCGCCCTCGGCGATCGCCTCGGCCACGCAGTGCTTGAGGTGCTCGTCGATCAAGCCCAGGGAGACGGCCTGCAGGGCCTTGGTGGCGGCGGAGATCTGAGTGAGCACGTCGATGCAGTACTCGTCGTTCTCCACCATCCGCTGCAACCCGCGGACCTGCCCCTCGACCCGGCGCAGTCGCTTGAGGTAATTGTCCTTGTCGCCCGTGTAGCCGCGCATCGCACTCTCCTTCGTGGACTCACCCTAAGGTACCCTAGGGGGGTAAGGCAGTCAAACCAAGTGGAGGCACCCCGATTGGCCACGGAACACAGCCACCACAACGAATCTGTGCGCTGGTCGACGGCGGCGGCCACCCTGCACTGCCTGACCGGCTGCGCGATCGGCGAGGTGCTGGGCATGGTCATCGGCACGTCGCTGGGCTGGGGCAACCTCGCCACGATCGCGCTGGCGGTCGGGCTCGCGTTCCTCTTCGGCT